>CAYJIQ010000056.1:9127-9573 GCA_964370275.1 uncultured Christensenellaceae bacterium | reverse complement strand
AATCTCGTAGGAAGCGTGAAAATCGGCGCTGAGGATATCGAAGAGATGCCACTTGAACGGGTAATCCGTGAGGTAGGGATAGTTTTTCAAAATCCAGATGCACAACTTTTTGCACCGAGTGTAGAGGATGAAATTGCGTTTGGGCCTGAAAATCTGTGTCTTAATAGAGACGAGATAGAGCGGAGAATATGCGAAGCTCTTGATACGGTTGGGATGAGTGAACATAGACATTCAAGTCCATCTAGGCTTTCCGGTGGTCAAAAGCAGCTTATCGCGCTTGCGGCAGTGCTTGCACTAAAGCCAAATATACTGATTTTTGACGAGGCTATGAGCCAACTTGATACTGAGGCAACGCAGCTAATTAAAAACTGCATTGTCAAATTAAAGTCACAGGGTAAGGCGATTCTCATGGTTGAACACGATGCAGAAAATATTGACATTGCGGA
>CAYJIQ010000056.1:6705-9117 GCA_964370275.1 uncultured Christensenellaceae bacterium | reverse complement strand
CGGATAGGCAAGTGAAATTATGAGCGATACAATTATTATAAAGAATGTTCGTTATAAATATCCAAGAGGAGAGTTTTGTCTAAATTGCGATGAGTTTACTTTGAAAAAGGGAGAGGTCTGCCTTGTAGAGGGAAAAAACGGAAGCGGAAAGACGACACTTTTAAAACTGTGTACGGGAATTTTGCGTGCAGAGGGTGCGACATTAGATGTTTTTGGTGAGGACATGACAAAAAGCTCTCTTGGGAGCATAGGTAAACACGTTGGATATCTGTTTCAGGAACCTTCCAGACAAATTTTTTGCGCTACAGTTTGGGACGAAATGACGTTTGCCCGTGCAATGCTTGGCGAAAATAAGGAAGATATTTCAAAAAAAGCTGTCGATTTGCTAGGGAGGTTTGGCTTAAAATCACTCGCAAGAAGAGGTACACAGCGACTCTCAAGAGGCGAAAAACAAAGGCTGGCTATTGCGGCGATACTGATGCATGATATTGGCTTTTTGATGCTTGACGAACCGACAACAGGGCTTGATGCAGACAACAGGTCAAATCTCTATGGGCAGATTAGAGCTTTGGTAGACTCCGGAGTGGGCGTCGCTATTATCTCCCACGACAATGAGCTGTTATCCGAGTTTAAAGGTTGTAGAACTGTGAGAGTGGAGGAGGGTAAAGTTCATGAAGACATTTGACCCTCGCGTTAAATTGCTTGCAATAATGCTTGCAACTTCTTTGGCGATTATCTTTACAGATATAGTTTGGATGGCAGGAGTTGCGGTGGTTTGCGTCGTTTACTGCTTTGTGTTTAAAGCAGACTACAAGCTGCTGTGGAACAAGCTGAAGAAATTTGTCATGCTAATTTTAGGAGTTTCCGTACTACAGATTGTTTTTGTGAGGACGGGAAATCCTGTCTTTACCATCGGAGAATTTACTTTAATATATGAAGATGGACTGTTGCGAGGCGTTGCTTTGGCATTTAGATTTTTTGTACTTATGAGTTGTGCGTCGGTAATGGCGGCGGAGAATAGCAGGAAAGTGATTGCGTCACTTTCAAAGATGAAGCTTCCCTATACTTTTTCGTTTATGATAATGATTACGCTTAGATACATTCCGTTTTTTGCTGAAAGCTTCTCTGATGCACTTACCTCGATGCAGCTAAGGGGGATAGAGCTTGAAAAATTGAGCCTCAAAAAGAAGATTAAACTATACGGACATACTATGTTTCCCGTAGTCGCAGATGCAATTGTAAAGTCACAGGATCTATCAATTGCTATGGGTGCTAGGGGCTTTGGAGCGATGAAGACGCGTACGAGTTATATTGAGGTAAAGATGAATTTCAGAGATTACGTTGCCTCTGCGCTACTGGTTTGCGGGGCGGCTGTCGCAGTTTTTTATTACTACTCGGTTTAGGAGGTATTATAAATGAAGGTTATTGCAATAAACGGAATTACAAAGTCCGGAAAGACTACAGTTTGTGAGGTTATTATATCAAAGCTTACCGAGCTGGGATATTCTGTGGGTTCGGTGAAGGAAATCCACTTTGAAGAATTTAAAATTGATCCGCTAGAGACGACAAACACAAATAGGCATAAAAATGCCGGTTCAAAACTTGTCACAGCAAGGGGAATGTATGAGACGGATATCTTGTATCAGTCGATGCTTTCAATGCCCGAAATTTTGCGCCATTACGACCATGATTTTGTTATATTAGAGGGTGTTACAGATGTAAACGCACCGAGAATAATAACCGCCCACACTGAAGAGGAAGTCGAAGAGCGTATGGACGCAAGAGTTGTCGCAGTTTCGGGAGTGCTTGCAAATGACGGCCGCAGCGAATTTGAAGGGTTGCCTGTAGTAAATGCACTTACTCAACCCGAAAAACTTGTTCAGCTTGTGCTAAAACACGCATACGAGCCGCTTCCTGATGTGGACGAGAAATGTTGCACGGCTTGTGGGCACACGTGTAGGGAGCTCGCTGGAATGGTGGCGAGTGGAAAGCTGCCTCGAGAAATGTGCGTTCAAGTTGGGTCTAATATAAGCCTGAAAATTAATGGAAAAGACATTGACATGGTGCCTTTTGTTCGCAAAATGCTCGAAAATACACTTATGGGCGTGGTCGGGGAGCTTAATGGATTTAGCGACGGTTGTGACGTTGAGGTGAGCTTTAGAGGAAGAAGAAATGGTGGATGATTCAATAATATGCTATACTTCAAAACGAAATAAAGTTACCCGAAACGGGGCCGAGGTTACGAAAGAATTTTGCATTGAGGCAGACTTTAAAAGGGAGCTTAATATGCATGGTTTGCTTGCAACAAACGGAGTAAGAGTACCTAAGATGTTGCGATATAGCGATAAAAAAATTATATATGAGCGTGTAGACGCAATGGTTTATGCTGCCTTTGCAGGAAGCATTGATACG
>CAYJIQ010000056.1:6076-6695 GCA_964370275.1 uncultured Christensenellaceae bacterium | reverse complement strand
GACTTTGAAAGTGAGTGTAGAGAAGGTGACAGGGAAGAGGATTATGGTGTAATTCTCGCGTTTACGGCTACTTATGACCCTGCGTTTTGCCATGAAAAACAAATTAGTTGCTCGGTTCTTTTGCGTGAGTTTTTGCTTGTAAACGCAGATTTGCAAAAGATTAAAAAATCTTACGTCGAAGAAATAAATCGAATGATTATTAGGCGAAAACAGACAGAGATAACACAGAAAAAGGCGAGCGAATTTTTCGACTCGCTGAAATGCGTAAGAATAAAGAAGGATATGGGAATGACAATTGGGAGACTCAGTGAACTTTTGGGTGAAATGACTGGAATTCAATGCATCTCGCGGTATGAGTTTTTATATAATAACGTGAATATTAAGCTAGAGGAAAATGGTAGAATCGACCTGTTTGGTACGAAGCGCACCGACATGATTTTGGTGGGTAATAGCAATGAAATAGACGCTTTTTATACAAAATTTCTGATAAACCACACTACAGTCGGCGGGTGAAGATTTATGATTCTAATAAATCAAGTTGTATAAAAATTTATAATTGCTGTTAATTTAGCAAAAAACAGTTGACTTTATGGCTAAGAATGTTTATAATACTATGGTG
>CAYJIQ010000056.1:0-6066 GCA_964370275.1 uncultured Christensenellaceae bacterium | reverse complement strand
CCCGTGTAGCATGGAGAATTTTGCATAGCTCATTATGGGAGGGAGGGATATAGATGTCTGAAATTCGTGTAGGCGAAAACGAGTCTTTGGAGAGTGCTCTTAGACGTTTTAAACGTAAGTGCGCACGTGCAGGTGTGCTTCAAGAGATACGCAAACGTGAGCATTACGAAAAACCCAGTGTAAAGCGCAAGAAGAAGGCGGAAGCCGCTAGAAAGAGAAAGCGCTAAACTTGTAAATTTAGAAGACAGTTGCAATATTGCGGCTGTCTTTTTTCTGTGGTACAATATACAGTGTGTATAGCTACACTGTTGACTAACGAAACTAAATTATATCGGAGGGACTCATGAAAAAAATCGCCGCCTTAATACTCTTAGTAGCATTTGCTTTTACGGCGTGCTCTGCTCCTGTTGAGACAACATCTACACCCAAGGCAACATCAATACCAATGCAACCTGAAGAACCGACATCAAGTCCGACACCCGAGCCTACGCTTGAGCCATCGCCTGAGCCTGTGCCTGTTTCGCCAACGACGGGACTCCCGGGAAATACCGAATATATGCCTGTGCTGGTCATGATAGAAAATTCAACCGATGCGAGACCGCAGTCGGGAATGCAGTCTGCCGATGTGGTGTATGAAGCCGTTGTAGAAGGTGCTACAACGAGATTTTTGACTGTTTTTAATGACACTTTGCCAGATTATGTCGGCCCTGTTCGCTCTGCGAGGGTTTATTATTTAAATATTTTGCGAGAATGGGATGGGCTGTTTGTCCACTATGGCGGCCCGGGAAGCGGAACGGGCGACGCTTCTATATACAGCAGCGAGAATTCAGGATTTATTCAGCAACGGCTCGACGGAATAAGCGGAAGCAGCAATGATTATTTCTTTAGAATAAGTGAAAAAAGTTCTCCGCACAATGCATACACTGATGTTGCGAAGGATGCAACGATTTACAATTATGAACCGGAGCAAAATATCAATTTTAAATTTGAAGAGGGCGTTGTGTACGAAGGTGCGCAGATGGTTTCGAGGGTTGATTTGTCTTTTATGTCGAGCGATGAAACTTTTGTAAACTATAGATATAACGGCGAAACTTTTGAGCGATATATGGGAGATGAGCCGTTTACTGACAATGAAACACAAAGTGTCATAACGATGAGCAATGTCATTGTACAACACGTCGACTATTCGATGTTTCCAAATGACTCGGCGGGTAGGCGAAACATCGAGCTGACAGGTAGCGGAATTGCGGACTTTTTTATCGGTGGGCAGCATGTAGCCGGAACTTGGGAAAGAGAGAGCCTTGAGGATGTGACTGTGTTTAAAGCGCAGGATGGGAGCGAGATAATATTAAAACCCGGCAATACATGGTTTGCAATCCACCCTGATTCAGGACAGATAAATGTTACATATCAATAAATAAATTGCAAAAGTGCTGAATTTTATGAGGTTTTGTGGTTTTTTAGTGTATCGCAGCGCTCGAAGGAGATAGATGCACAGAAGTTTGAGTATATTATCACAAAATAATGTTCGTTTGAAATTATTATTGTTTAAAATTTGTTACAATGCATGCAAAGTGCTTGACATTACATATAACATAATGTAATATAGCATATGGGAATATTTCCCGATGTGGGCAATAATAGATATTTTACTTGTGCAAGCAACTTTTGGCGAAAATATTATTTATCACATAATATTTGAAATAAGGAACGTGACATAATTATGCATGATGTATACATAGATTCTCATTTAGGCGTGGCTAATACGCTGAAGCTACGCAAGGATATAGAGGATTATAACTTTAACAAGCTTTGTATGACGGAGGTTCTTAACGCGGATTTATCTATCGCGGCATACGGAGAGGAAATTTATTATACGGGGTGCAGAGACGTACTTAAGAATGTAAAACTTGGATTGTGCCAACTCGGGCTTGATAAAGTTATACACCTATATAGCTTCAATTATAAGAATTTTGTTTTGGCAGCGAGTGAGAGTATCTCTAAAGAAGATTTCCTTGCGCTGATGAAGCAATTTTACAAACAGTTTGAATCTGCGGCATCTGCGAATGTAGAGGTAAGCGCTGTTTCGAGATTTGTTGTAGTTTTGCAAGAAGACAGGTTGATAGATAGGGCGCTACACGGGCTGCTGGTAGCAAAGGGAACTCAGGATAACTTTACGGTAGCACCTGATGTTCTTGATACCGCAAATATGATAAAAGAAGATGCGAAAATTTTAGATCTCATAAACTTTGCAATGGAGGATGGTCGCGTCATACCATACTATCAAGGAATTCGAGACAACAGATCGGGAAAGATACAAAAATACGAAGCGCTTATGAGGTTATGTGATTCCGAAGGAAAAATATATTCTCCAGGCGTGTTTTTGGACGTTGCAAAAAAATATAAAATCTACAACCGCCTCAGCCAGATAATGATTTCAAATGCACTTAGAGAATTTGAAAACAGAAGCGAGGATCTTTCAATTAACATCTCGGCATATGACATTGCAAGTGAGTCATTTAGAGGTTGGTTTATCAGAAAACTAGAAAAGTATCCTAATGCAAAAAGGCTCGTAATTGAGTTTGTAGAAACTGAAAATTACAAAGAAGGCGAAATTTTTGAGTTTATCCAACAAGTGCGCAGCTTCGGATGCCGCATTTCAGCAGACGATTTTGGCTCGGGATACGCTACATATACTGCGATAATTGCACTTTCGCCGGCGTTTATCAAAATAGATGGGACTATCATAAAAGACCTTGCGACATCGCAAAACAATGTCATCATTTTGCGATCGATATGCTTTATGGCAGAGCTTATAGGTGCAAAGACGATTGCCGAATACGTTGAAAATGAACAAATTCAAGCGGTGCTTGAAAAGTACGGAGTTGACTATTCTCAAGGCTATCTTTTTAGCAAACCCGCACCACTTTCAGAACTTCCGGTCTAACGAAAATCAGTGAGCATTGTATTATTGCATGACTATATTTAAACGTCGTGAATAATACAGTGTAACCATATATAAAGTTACCAAAAAAATAATTAACTAAAAATATAACAGAGTCAGAGTTTTGCTCGTTTCATTATTGTTGAGGATTTGCAGCTTCTTATTTGTCGACTTTTTGGCTTAAATATTCAGCAATTGCTTCAATAAATTTACTTCCAAACTGTTCTAATTTCGCAGAACCCACTCCTGAAACTTCTAAAAATTCGACATTTGATACGGGAAGCTTTTCGCACATATCCAAAAGTGTTTTATCAGAGAAGATGACGAAAGCAGGGACGCCTCTTGTCCGTGCAAAGTCACTGCGCACAGCTTTAAGTTTTGCAAATAGTTCGCTGTTTGCGGCATTGTCGCCTGAGACGATACGAGATTTAACTTGCTCCTTTGGTGTCTTAATAACAAATTTTTGGTTTTCGAGCAAAATTTTTCGAGATGTAGGTGTCAGTTTGAGTAGTGGATATTCACCGTCTGTTTGAACAAGAAATCCGAATTTTAACAGTTCTTGCATAACAAAACGAAGGTAATCTGCACTCTTGTTGCTAATGTTGTACGTTGAAAGTTTGTCAAGGCCAAGTGCTGTAATTCTGTCTAGTTTTTCGCCTCTGAGTACACTCGATACCATCTTTGCGCCGTAATTTTCACGCATCCTGTGAACGCATGAGAGGATTTTTTGTGCATCTACGGTTGCGTCGACGTGTTCAAACTTTGTGTTGCAGTTGGAACAATTTCCGCAGGAGTCTTTAGGATTCTCTCCAAAATAACGCAGGATGTTTTCGCGTAGGCAGTCGTATGTTGTTGAATAGTCAGTCATTTTCTTTAGGCGCCCATAATCGCGTTTGCGCTTTTCTTCGTCAAATTCCAGATTATCGTCGGAATTGTCGATCATCCACTTTATATTTCTAACATCCGAATAGTTGTATAACAAAACACATTTTGCGGGAAGACCGTCCCTACCTGCACGACCTGCCTCCTGATAGTAACTTTCAATGTCCTTTGGCATGTTATAATGGACGACATACGAGACGTTAGACTTATCAATGCCCATTCCAAATGCATTTGTAGCAACCATTATTGTCGACTTATCCGTTTGAAAATCGTCTTGGTTTGACTTGCGCTCGGTGTCTGAAAGGCCTGCGTGATATCGAGTGGAGCGATAACCAAGCTTGCATAGCTTTTCATTGATTTTTTCTACATTTTTTCTGGACATGCAGTAAACAATTCCGCTCAAATCCCTATATTCATTAACAAAAGTAATAAGCGCATTAAACTTGTTTTTAGGATTTTGCACCTCAAAATACAGGTTTTCTCTGTCAAACCCTGTAATCAGCACTTGAGGATTAGCAAGTTCTAAATTAGCGATAATATCTTCTCGGACAATTTTGGTGGCAGTAGCTGTATATGCGCTTACTACAGGGCGTGAATGAAGTTGTTTTATGAAGATGGGAATATCAAGGTAATGCGGCCTAAAGTCCTGCCCCCAATGAGAGATGCAGTGCGCTTCGTCTACCGTAATCATAGAAATATTGATGCAATTTGCAAAATCCACAAACTTTGTAGAAGTTAGTCTTTCGGGTGCGACGTAAATAACTTTATACTCGCCGTTGAGTGCGTTTTGCATAACGATATCCTGTTCACGCATTGTAAGAGATGAATTTAAATATTCAGCAGGGATACCCGACTGACAAAGTGCCCCAACTTGGTCTTTCATGAGCGAAATGAGTGGGGAGATGACAAGTGTTATGCCATCAAACAACATGGACGGAACTTGGTAACATACGGACTTTCCGGCGCCCGTAGGCATAATGCCAAGTGCATCTTTACCCTGTAAAACTGCGTCAATAAGTGCTTCCTGACCGACTCTAAAAGCATCATAACCAAAATATTTTTTTAACACTTCATACTTGTTCATTTGTGTTCGCCTCTTGTTGTTGTATAAAATAATAGTTTTAATCTATGTTAACACACATTCAGATGTGTTGTCAAAAAGGTTCTTAGTTGAGCAAAAATCATTCAGTACCGAAGTACAAACCAATATTAGATCCGGCGTAACGCCGGGGGTGATGCTGGTAATAAACATACGAGGTTACGAGCACAAAAAATCGTTCAGTATCGAAGTAAATGACGAAATTGGGTGCAACGTCACGCTGGTGAGTAATGATAACAATAGATATAGAATGTTACGAGCAAAAAAAACGTCCCAAACTGAAGTTTAGGACGAAATTGTGTCCAGCGTCACGCTGGTGGTACGGGTGTCCATGTAGGAAGTAAGCGACGAGAACAAAAAAATATCGTACAAACCGAAGCAAGTACGATATTAAATGCGCCTTAGGCGCTGGTACGGGTGTCCATGTAGGAAGTAAGCTACGAGCACAAAAAAATCGTCCTACACCGAAGTATAGAACGAAATTAGATGCAACGTTACGTTGCTGGTCGGGGTGACAGGATTTGAACCTGCGACCTTTTACTCCCGAAGCAAACGCGCTACCAAACTGCGCTACACCCCGCCATAAGAGGAGGTTCACACGATAAAACGGATAAACTTCCTCGTAAGTACAGAATCGTCACCGGACAAGAACCGTCAAGCGACAATAAACAATGCTTCAGGATACATGGAGCCAACGAGGGGATTTGAACCCCTGACCTGCTGATTACGAATCAGCTACTCTACCAACTGAGCTACGTTGGCGCTTCGTGCGTCAAAACCACACTGAAAGATTATAATGCAACTTGCCGCAAAAGTCAATACGAAACAGCACAGTTTTTACAGCAAACCGAATATTTTTATAAAGCAAATATAAATTCGGTACAAACAAGAGCAAAACACCTTATATAATCGCCTGTTTATAACAATGTTACTTGTTTAAGCGAATATTTTCGTGTATAATTAGGAAGGGTACAGATTGTACGGCGAAAGGATAATAACGTTGAAGAAAAAATATGTGGATATAGGCGGCCAAGGAGTGCTGGAAGGCGTGATGATGCGTTCACCCGCACACAGTGCACTGGTCGTCAGAAAAGAAGACGGATCGTTGGCAGTAAAGGAATGGGACAACAAAAAGCGTACC
>CAYJIQ010000055.1:0-9804 GCA_964370275.1 uncultured Christensenellaceae bacterium | reverse complement strand
GCGTCGCTCTCAACTCTCTCATCGCTTGTTATCACGTCAAGCTCGACATTTACACTCGACATCCTAAAGGGTTTGTTTATCAAGGATATGTCGCAGAAGTCGCAGATGCGCGTTATTAAGTCGCTTTGTGCTGTGTTTATCATAATTTCAGCAGTGCTTGCACTTAATCCATCAAGCCTTATTTCGACACTCATGGCGATCTCATGGGGTGCACTTGCCGGCTCATTTTTGGGGCCACTCGTATTTGCCCTATTCTTCAAGGGTGCGACAAGAGCGGGTGTATATGCTTGCTTTATAAGCGGAATCGGAATTACGCTAAGCAATTACTTTATCGGATTCCTGTCACCGACTATGGCGGGGGCGCTCGCAATTGTGGCTTCGCTAATCATAATGCCGCTCGTAAGTATAATTTCAAGAAAACTTTCGCCTGAACACGTAAAATCCGTGTTTGAATGTTACGACACGAAGGTATCCGTATCGCATAAAACAGTTCTTAAAGAGGAATCTGAAGATAACTAAAAAAAAGAACCATCCCAAACTAATGAGGATGGTTCTTTTTCTATCCTATGTAGCGGATGCGGCTTGCGTCAAACCTGTCTACAAATGTGTTTGCATCTGAATCTGCTGGATATCCGACTGAAACTACGCAGTAGGGAACAAGGCTTTCGTCCAGATCATAGAGTTTAGTGATATTGTCCATATAATCTTCGGTGGGCGCAGTGCCAAGCCAAACCGTTCCAAGTCCTAAATCTGCTGCTTCGAGCATGAGGTTTTGTGTAGCAGCACCCAGGTCTTGCTCCCATCTGTCGGGAGATTTCATGCGGTTTTTATCGCCCAAAACAACAATAGCACAGGAAGCGTCCTTAGTCATCTTTGCATGTGGACTAAAGTTTGAAAGTGCCTCTAAGTTATTTTTGCCTTTTACGACGATAAACTGCCAAGCCTGTTGATTGCGCGCTGACGGCGCTTGCATTGCAGCCTTCAAAATCTGTTCAATTTTTTCCTGTTCAACTTGCTTATCCGAATAATTACGGATGCTGCGTCTTGTGTAAATTGCGTTCATAAAAAAGTCCCTTCTTTTGCAAAATTTTAATAAAACTTCCAAAGTTAACAACTTAATTATAACATCAATTCGCTTTTAGAGCAACAAGCAGAATATCAAATTTTGGTTAATATAATCAGACAGTGTTTATATCGAAGTAGTCGTCGATTCCCTGAACAGTTGTTTTTGCAATCAGTGCAATATTGTCTTTTATCCAGTTTGCATCGTCCGTGTTGTCATGGTATGCATATTCTATCAAAATCGCCGGGGCACGTGTTTTACCGACTTCGCCTATTGTTGTTGTGGGGAGAGCACGAACTTTTTCAGGGTTTGGATAGATAGTCTTTAAGCGTTCGACCATAAGGTCTGCGGCGCGTTTTCCACGAGTGCTTCCGGGGTAATAATACACCTCTGCACCCGAACGACTACCTGCTATGTCTGCGGGAGAGGCATTTGAGTGCAGTGATACGTGCAAGTCGTAGTTGTCGCTGTTTGATGCCTGAATGGAGGAACCTGCGGTCATCTGTGGGGTGTTTCTGGTGAAAGATATTCCGCTTTCTATAAGATAAGGTTCCATCTCATCTGCTATCAGATTCATATACTGTTCTTCGTTGCCGCCGATGATGTACGGATTAAATTCTTGGGTTGATGGACTTAAATATATTTTTGGCATAGTAACCTCCGTGTAATGCTTTTTATAATTATATGAAAACTCTCAGATGCATATGAATATTCTATATAATATTGTTGAGTTTTACTTTATTTTGTGATAGTATTATTAAGCGGGTTTCTTTCACGCACTTTTTGTACTCGTAGCTCAGCTGGATAGAGCGTTGGACTCCGACTCCAAAGGCCAGAGGTTCGAATCCTCCCGAGTACGCCAGGCAACGTGACGTTGCATCCAAAGTCGTTCTATATTTCGGTATGGGACGATTTTTTTGTTGCTTTAGCGCGAAAAAACCCCAAGCTCTGTTGGGGGAATTAAATAGCTTTAGCTTTAAGTCCGCTACCTCCGATGTTAGAATAAATACGGGTTTGCCAGCTGCATATACCGCTGAGAAAAGACACCTCTCCCGCTGAGATTGAACACCACGCCCGCCAAGATTGAACAGTGTCGCCGCCAAAACTGTACACCTTCCCCGCGCACACTGTACAATGATAAAAAACCCAGTTGTTTACAGCTAAAATTAGCTTTTGCCAAACAAAGAGGATAATGAACTGTGGAGGAGCAGTACGAATACTTGTTTGGAGATCATCTTGTAGAGTGGCACAAATGTTACAATGCTCTTATTATCTTTTTACCAGCAAATCACTCTCCCGGGAAAACCCTAAAGCGATAAACCTCGGGTTCGGGCGGCGCCCGATGAGCCGCAGGCTCATGCCCTTGTTGATGTATTCGTAGCGTACATGTTACATCATTATTGCAGAGACACACATTACTGCTTAATCAATGCAGGGAGAGTGTTCAATTCTCGCGGGCGAAGTGTTCAACTTGTGCGGTTGCGCTGTTCAATTTCATGCGGTATATCCAGCCAGCCGTACTAACGACACAGGAGGTAGTCAATGGATAATAACAGTTTAGCACAGGGTCTGCCCCCTTAGGTACACGAACAGAAAAGAGATAGAGATATTAGAGGGAACGCTATGCAGAGACCACGTACACATGTTACTGCAGATACCACCGAAATATAGCGTATCAAGTATAGTGGGATATCTCAAAGGAAAAAGTTCACTAATGATATTCGATAGACATGCAAATTTAAAGTGTAAGTACGGGAGCAGACATTTCTGGTGCAGGGGATATTATGTAGACAGCGTAGGGAAGAACACGAAGAAGATACAAGAATACATCAAGAACCGGATACAGGAAGATGCACTGCATGATCAGCTAAGTGTGCAAGAGTACTTAGACCCGTATACGCCAGGTAAAAGGACGAAAAAAATAAAGCCCTTTAGGGCTTAGCAGGAAACGTCAAACGGCGATATTTATACCAATCAATTTTAGATAACAAAAAACCTTTAGCAGAAATGAATTCTGATCTAAAGGTTTTTTGTTTCGTGCTACACCAATTATTGAGGTAGAGCCCTTATTTAAGCCAAGATGACAAAGTGATTTTGGCTTATATCTTCTTTAGAATCTCGTCTATACGCTTTGCAGTTTTTACAAAATCTTCTTCTTTGAATCCTTTTGTCGTCATCGCTGCAGCGCCAATTCTGATACCGCTCGCTTCCTGCGGGCTTCTTGTTTCGCAGGGGATACAGTTTTTATTAACAGTGATGAGGTATTCGTCAAGCGTCTCCTGAGCCTGTTTTCCGCTGATATTGAGCTTTGTGAGGTCTAGAAGGAATAGGTGATTGTCAGTTCCGCCTGTAACGATGTCATAGCCCATGTTTAGGAATTCTTTTGCCATGGCAGCGGAGTTTTTAACAACCTGACCGATATATGCTTTGTAATCTTCGCTCAAAGCTTCCTGAGCACAGAGTGCCTTTGCAGCAACTACATTTGGAAGGCATCCACCCTGAGTTCCGGGGAACACTGCACGGTTAATTTTTGCGCCGAGTTCGGGCTTTGCAAAAATCATTCCGCCTCTTGGCCCTCTTAACGTTTTGTGGGTTGTTGTCGTGATGATATCTGCAATTCCGAAGGGGGACTGGTGATATCCCGTCGCAACAAGGCCTGCAATGTGCGCCATGTCTACGAGGAAATATACTTCGTTGCCGGTATCTTGTTTGTACTGTTCGATAATTTCAGAGAATTTATCGAAGTGAATCGTTCTTGGGTATGCGCTCGCTCCCGCAACAACCATTTTTGGTTGGATGTCGTAGAGTTTTTTCTTTAAATCTTCGTGGTCGATGTATCCATTTTCGTCAAGAGCGTAAAATGATACATCATAATGCTTTCCACTGAAGTTTACAGAAGAACCATGAGTTAAATGTCCGCCGCTGTTTAAATCGAGCGCAAGCATCTTGTCTCCCGGTTTTAATACCGAGTAGTAAGCGGCAAGGTTTGCACTGCTTCCGCTGTGAGATTGAACGTTTACCACGTAGTCTGTATTAAATACTTTCTGCCAAATATCGATACAATAGCTTTCAAGCTCGTCGTAGTTGTCGCAGCCGCCGTAGTATCTCTTTCCGGGATAACCCTCTGTGTACTTGTTTGTCAGGCAGGAACCCAGAGCCTTTAAAATATCGTCACTTACAAAGTTCTCACTGGCAATAAGCTCGACGCAAGTGTCTTGACGTTTCTGTTCTTTTTCAATTAGTTTAAAAATATCCACGTTTGTACTCCTTAGTTTATATTACTTATGTTATTTTACCACACAATTTTGAATATTTCCAGTATGTTTTATTTATTTTCTTTGGTATATTTTCTTCCTACAATGATAAATATCCCTCCTACGAGAAACAGTGTGATGATAGCAAGAATCGCAAACGAGCTTCTACCTGTAGTTCCCCTTACAAACGCATAAATCGCTGGGCCTAAAATTGCCGCAAATTTTCCAAAGATGTCAAAAACGCCAAAATATTCGCCCGATTTTTCTTTGGGAACCAGCTTCCCGAAGTGCGAGCGTGAAAGTGCTTGGATTCCACCTTGGACAAGCCCGACACAAAATGCCAAGACCCAAAATATGAGCTGAGCTTGCGACAGAGTCAAAAAACCCTCTTCTATTCCAAAGCCCATAATAAACCCTAATATACAGATAATAAAATAAAATCCGATTGCGAACGTAAGCAATTTTATCGTCCCAAATTTTCCCGCAAGTCGACCGAACAATATTGCACATGGAAAGGCTACAAGTTGTGTCACAAGAAGCGCCAAAATCATGCCTGTTGTGTCAAGGCCAAGTGTAGCACCATAAGCTGTAGACATATTAATAACCGTGTGTACGCCGTCGATATAGAAAAAGTATGCTAAAATGAAAAACAGTATTTTCTTATCTTTAACCATGTTTTTTATGCTACCCCAAAGAGAGGATAGCACATCGCCGACCTTATGCCCGGAAGATTTTGAAATTCCGTGTTGCTGTTTTACGTTTTTCAGGATGGGAATTGAGAACACTCCCCACCAAACAACCGCAATTATAAGGGATATTTTTACAGCCATAGTCGAATTTATTCCAAAGTTTTCCCCAAAGAGATTAAGCGCAATTGCGAGCAAGAAGGGGATAGTGCTTCCCCCGATATATCCCATGCTAAATCCCCAGGCTGAAACCCTGTCCATGCGCTCGTTTGTCGTACAGTCAACAAGAAAACTGTCGTACACCATGTTTGTAAGCGTAAATCCCATGTGAGAAATGACATACCCGACAAGCATGAGCTGCCATGCGTCCACAAAAGCACAAAAGCCTGTAAAACCTATTCCAAATACCAATAGTGTCGAAAATATTTTCTTCTTGTTTCCCGAATAATCAGCAAATGCACCCAAGATAGGAGAGAGCACAGCCGCAAGTCCCGTAGCAATCGACGTTCCCACGCCCCACCAAAAATCTCCGCCGTCACCCGCAACTGATGTGAAATAAATTGGAAAAATTGCAGCGAGCATTATTGTCGCATAAACAGAGTTAGCCCAATCGTAGCTTATCCAACTTTTTTCTTGCTTTGTAAACTTAAATTTCATTTCAGTTCTCCTTTAAAATTATTATTCATTGTATCGGCTATTTCTTGTTCATCTCCGTGCAACAATACGTCCATAAGGTGAGCAGCATCGGTGACAGATTTGTTAAATAGTTCAAACATGATGGAAATCTCACTGTCTGAAGTAATTTGTTTAGGCAGACAGAGCGATGAAAAATCACCATTTTTCCCCAAAATCTTCTCTATGCAAATTACCAATCGTTTGTACTGTAAGTACTTAAAAGTTTTTCTAAAGGATTTCGCTGCTTTTTTTAAGTCCTTTGTGTCTATATTTTCGTAGACTTCGTGTAAAGCATTTGCGTCAATTCCAAATTTTGGGATTGCTATAAATCGCTTACTTTCAAGACAAAATGTTTTTATTATGTGCAAGTCAAACTCCGCCTCCAAGCTTTGGTGTTCTCTTGTGCTCGGAGCAACTTTATAAACAAAAGGGTGGATATTTCGATCGAGTGCATAGTGGCAACAGATTCCTAAAAGATATGCTCTAAGCGGTGCAGACCATTCGGTCCTTCTTTTCAATTGTTTTTTAAAAAAAGCAGCGCCTGTACACGAGTGCAAAAAACCTCCCAATTTAACAAGCTCATTTTGTTTGTATGGCTTAAAGTAAAACAACAAATCCGGCCCCTGTGCACCAAAAATATACATGGGAAAATTAGCTTCAATAAGCGCTTTTATGTCCTCTTTTAACGTCTCAAATACCAGTTCGCTTAGCTGTCTGTGTGCCGTTAATGCGGGCATCTAAATACCTCTCTTTTCTTCTGTCATATACATAATAACACAAAAAATATAGCTTTAACAGTTAATTATTAGAAATTTATGTAAAAAAAACAGACCACCATAAGTTAGTCTGTTAAAACTGTTTTGCTATGTAGCAGGGTTTATCTCGTATTCAAACGGAGCGTCTTTTAGTTTTCCCAGTCGCTGTATCTCAAAAACCATGATAATACCCGTTATGATAATCGAAAGCACATCTGAGATAGGCGTCGAATATACGATTCCATCAAACCCGAGATAGTGGTTCATGGTAAAAACGACGGGAATAAAGAGCAAAATCTGACGCATCGTCATAACAATCATTGCCTTAATTGGCTTAGAGGTCGACTGAAAGTACGCTCCTGATACAATTTGAAAGGCTGTAAACGGCAAAACCATTAGCATTGCATTTAGCGCATAAACCGACATGTTTTGAACGTCCTCACTTGAGCCGAAAGCATTTACGAGTTCACTTGCAAAAATCATGCTTAGCGCCCACATAACCAGAGCTACCGCCGTTGTAAAGAGTATAGCTTGCCACAAAACTCGCCTTACTCTACTAAACTGTTTTGCCCCGTAGTTAAATCCAATAATTGGCTGGACACCCTGATTTATGCCGTAAATTGGCATATAAATTAGCATAACTATAGCAAGAACAATGCCCATCGTCGTAACGGCATTGTCGCCTCCGGACGACACGAGTAGAAAATTTACAATAAACTGCACTACAGCAGTGCCAAATTGCATTAGTCCCGAGGCAAATCCGAGCGAAATCAATTTTGATACATAACTTTTAACCGGTCTAAAGTTTTTAGCTCGTATTTTAAGGGGCATTTTCTTTCGCAAAAACAGACCTCCGTACCAAAAAAACGGAATTGACTGAGCTATAACTGTAGCCCACGCAGCACCTTCAATTCCCATGTTGAACCCAAAAATCAGTAGGGGATCGAGCAGAGCATTGACAATAACTGTGAGAATATCGCAAGCTTGGGAAATCCCTGGGCTAGGATAAACCGCGACATTATAAATCCGAGAATGAAAAGGGGATATCCCGCAAGCATTATCCCAAGATATGTGCTTGCATATGGAAGAAGTGTGTCAGAAATTCCGGTAGCTTGCAAAATTTGTGCATTGAATAAAGCTCCAAGTTCGCAAACGGTAAATCCGACCACAAGCCCCATAAAAAGAGCATTTCCCATAAACTTTTCGGCTTTTTCACGATTATTTTGACCAAGGCTGATAGATATATTTGCACCACCGCCCATTGCAAACCACATCGCAATAGCAAATGCAACAGCGAGCATAGAACTTGAAAAGTTTATGCCCGCAATCGCAAGATCCCCCTCGCCGGATGGCATATTGCCGACAAAAATCCTGTCAAGAAACATGTTAAGCGAGGTTACTATCATTCCAACTATAGTGGGGATGGAAAATTTAACCATAAGGCTAAATGTTTTTGCCGTCCCCATTTGTACTTCACGATTTGAATAACCCATCGCAACCAAGGTCTAAGAATCGTTTCCGAAAAACTTAAACTTTCCCTTTCCCTTTTTGTTTTCCTTTGTAGGGACGATTCCTTCTAAGCGTAAAATCAGTTCCTTTTGTTCGTCTGTGAGCTTTTTTGGAACTACAACATTTACTTTAATGAAAAGGTCGCCTTTTTTGTCTGTCCTAAGGTATTTAATTCCCTGTCCGCGCAATCTAAACGTAGTTGCTGTCTGAGTTCCCGGTGGAATTGTATATTTTATCGTCTCTTCAAGCGTAGGTATTTCAAGCTCACAGCCAAGAGCAGCCTGAGCAAAAGAAATATCCATGTCAAGTTTTAGGTTATATCCCTCGCGCACAAATCTCTTGTGTGGTTTTACCAGTATGTGAACATGCAAGTCTCCGGAACCTCCGCCTCGAATACCCGCTTCGCCTTGACCGCTAAGTGTCAAAATCTGTCCGTTGTCTATTCCCGCCGGGATGGTTACATTTATCGTCTGCTGTTTATTAGCTCTGCCCGTTCCACCACAAGCGTTGCAAGGCGTCTCAATTTGTTTGCCCGAACCGCCACACCTTGGGCATGTTACGATGTTTTCTATCATTCCGAGAATAGATCGCTGTGCTTGACGAACTTGACCGGCACCTCCACAAGTTTCGCATGTCTTTATGTTCGTGCCTTTCTTTGCTCCTGTGCCTTCACACGTATCGCAATTTTCTTTGCGAGTAATTTTGATGTTTTTCTTTACACCAAATGCCGCCTCTTCAAACTCTATGCGCAGCTGTACTTCTACATCAGAACCTCTCATAGGTCCGTTTCTGCGAGCGCGTGAACCGCCACCACCAAAAAATGAGTCGAAAATATCCGAGAACCCGTCGAATCCACTAAATCCGCCATAGCCACCCGAGCCACCGCCTGATTCAAACGCAGAGTGCCCAAATTGATCGTACTGTGAGCGTTTTTCGTCGTCCGAGAGCACTTGATATGCTTCGTTTACATCCTTGAAATTCTGAGCCGCATCATCTTCCTTGTTGATATCGGGATGATATTTTTTTGCCAGCTGTCTGTATGCTTTTTTTATGTCGGCTCCCGAAGCGGACTTTTCCACTCCAAGCGTATCATAATAATCCTTTTTTGCCATGTAGAACCCCCTGTCTTAACTCACAAATAGGGCGCAGGACTTTACACGTAAATTCATGCTAGCCCCGGACACCCTGTTTGAGTTCTCGTACTATTGTTGGTGTCGCAGTTTTTGCGCGACACCATATTATACTATAATTATTTCTTGTCGTCTACAACTTCATAGTCTGCATCGACAACATTATCGTCTTTGGGCTGGTCGGGCTGTGTGTAGTCCTGTTCGCCGGCAGGTGCACCCTGCGCATCGTTGTAAACCTTGCCAAAGATATCAAAGGATTTTTCCTGAAGCTTTTCCTGTGCAGCTTTAATCGCAGGAGGGTCCGTTCCCGCAAGAGCGTCCTTAACAGCCTTTACTTCTTCTTCGATTACTGCCTTGTCTTCAGCCGAAATCTTGTCTCCAAGATCCTTGACAGTTTTTTCTGTTTGGTATACAAGACTGTCTGCATTGTTCCTTACTTCGATTTCCTCTTTACGGAGCTTATCTTCCTCTGCAAACTGCTCAGCTTCCTTTACCGCCTTATCAATATCATCATCCGAAAGGTTTGTCGAAGCTGTAATTGTTATCTGCTGTTCATTTCCTGTTCCAAGATCCTTTGCTGAAACGTGAACAATGCCATTAGCATCAATGTCAAAAGTAACTTCAACCTGCGGTACTCCTCTTGGTGCTGCGGGAATGCCTGTAAGGTTAAACCTTCCAAGAGTTTTGTTGTACTGCGCCATGTCACGCTCGCCCTGCAAAACGTGGATTTCT
>CAYJIQ010000054.1:0-9915 GCA_964370275.1 uncultured Christensenellaceae bacterium | reverse complement strand
TCCGCCTGTCCGTATAGGTTAAAAATACCTCCCGAAACTGCCATTGAGCCGGGAATCAGCATTTTTCCCGAAATGTTAGTTTCGCTTTTTGTGCCGGTGTTCATCACTCCGCCTTCGTTTATGGTGAGTGTAGCACCTTCGTTTAAGTCAAACTTTGAAGCGTTTGAAAAAGTACCTTTGTTTATCTCTACATTTCCGCCCGAAAGGATGGTCATTGTCGATCCGTTATATGGTTGATTTCCCCAGCCGGACACTGTGCTTGCCATAGTTAGGTCGCCACCGTTTGCAACTCTGATTGAGCCGTAGTTCATTGAACCGCCGTTAAAATTTAAAGTTCCGTCTGTGTGTGCGTAGACATCGCCGTAGTTTATAAATGCGTTTTTGCCTTCGTTAATATTTACAACACCGCCGTTTCTCATTTCGAGGCGAGCACCTGTGCTATTGACCATGCTTCCGTTCACATTTATTGTTCCGTAGACGAAGATTTGATCGCTGTTAGCTGTTTTGGCGTTGTTGCTGAAGGTTGCACCTTCGGCTATGTTTACTGTGCCTGCTTTTCCTTGGTAGGATGAAACTGACATGCTGCCATTATTTACAAAGTCTTGGTTAATGTTAAAAACTCCGGATGATGCAACACTTAACGCTCCGTTGTTTATGATTGTGCCTCGGTTGTAGTCAAAAGTGCTTACGATTTGGAAAGTACCGCTATCTTTTGTTTCTATAACCGCAGTGTTATCGTCGAGTACGAATTCGTCTCTTGACTCAAGTTTTCCGCCGTGGATTGTAACGCTGCCACCGTTGCGAAGTACCATTCTTGAGTAGTTCCATGTTGTACCCGAGAAAATGTCCAAGTCGCCTTCGCTGATGTTGATTGAAGAGTAGTTTGACATGTTACCGTACACATGGAGTTCGCCGGCAATTAAAAGATAGTCTTGGTTTGAAAAGGATGCTCCGCTTTTAATTGTTGCTACTCCGCCGTCTGATACGGCCATACTAGAGCCTGTGTGTTTAAGATTGCCGGCTACATCGAGTTTTCCGGCAACGTTTAGGTAGTCTGCGTTTGTAAAGGTCGCATCTTCGTTGACGATTATGGAGCTAATAGCGGATATGGTGATTCGTGCTTCGTTTACCAGCGAGTCTTCAACGATGACGTCTCCGCCTGCAACGAAAAGTCCGCTCTTGTTTACAAGGGGACCTTCAAGTGTAAGTGTTGCTTTTGCACCTAAGGTAAGTGTCTTTTGGTCGATTGTGAGTGTTTGGTAATCTTTTATGGTTAGTTCTTCGTTTATTGACGAGGTTCCGTTTGTCATAAGGTTGTCCGTAAGTTGCCCCGGATTCACCTTTGCGTTTAGGGTTTGGTCAACATCAGCTGAAATGGTACCGTCGCCTGCTACGGTGAGCGTGATTAACGAAGAGAGGTCGCTTTTTGTGGTCGCGCCTTGGATTGTGTAGGCATCTTCGTCAAGATAATCGGCTACATCTGAAAAAAGAGGTCTTGTTATTTCCTGGTCGAGAACTGTGATTGTAATTTCAGCATCGTCGCCTTCACTTGCAGGAGCAGGAATATCGCCACTTTCATCGCCTGTTTCGGTCTTTGGTTGGGGTGTGGGTTGGTCGCCTGAGCTAGAGTCTGTCGAATTTGAGTAAAACGTTTCGGGTTCTTGTGCTAAAGCGACTCCTGTAAACATTGTCATTACAAGAGCGACCACAATTACGAGAGTAAATAAATACCTCTTTTGCTTCCTGTCCTTGCGGACGTTTGTTTGGATGTTCATACATTGCCTCCATTTTCTTTTTTTCGCACAAACTAATCTGAATACAAACGAGCTAACTCTTGCCAATTTGTAACTTTGTGTGTTAGACACAATGTTAATTTGTATTTGCGAATGTCCCTATCTGTGGCACGGGACTAATTATTATTGTCTATATATTACAAAAAAGGATGCAGAATGTCAATAAAAAAAAGCCATAAACACGGATGATTTCCAGGTTTTGCAGGAAGTTAAAAAGGTGAGCTTTAAAAAAAATTTCACAAAAGAAAGAAAAGCAATTAATATATTAAAGAAAAATAAACGATAAAAATAAAAATGATGTAACAAAATGGATGTTTAAAGTGAATATATACTATGATTTAAAAAATGTTAAATATTTGCATAAAAATTAAATTATATCCGGCAGAGTAACCGGTGTATGCGGGCGGGAGTGTTTCGTTAAAAGAAACACTCGATAATTTTTTTTACGTCAAAACTGCCGAAATATAGTGAGCTTTCGTAGTTGTTTAGCACGTTTGATATGTCGCTTTCGTTGTGCCTTGTTCCTGCTAGTGCATTTTCGATTTCTGTGAGCTCCTTCAGGCCGAGAAAATCACCTGTTATTTTACATTCTTTAATTAGCCCATTTTCGACATTTAGGCTGACTTCCATTCCGCCTTTATCCGTGCGCACGGATTTTGTGAGGTCAAATTGGGGGGACTTTCCGTAATTCCAGTCCCATGTTTGGTATTTTTCTTCTGCCAGTTTTTCGATTTGACAAAGTTGTTCGGGGGAGAGTTCGATCTTTTCAAGCCCAGCTCCGAATTCTTCCAGTATCATGCGTTTAATCATGGGAACATCTATTTTGCAATTCGCATACTCTGATATGTTCGTCACCCTTGCTCGCACAGATTTGATACCCTTGGACTCGATTTTTGCCTTAGAGACCTTGAGGAAGTTTGAAAGCATAGCTAAATCCGAGTCAATCAGGAGTGTGCCGTGGCAAAGGAGTCTTTGCTTGATTACGGAATATGCCAGTCCCGAAAACTTTTTTGCATCAACAGATATGTCGTTTCTGCCGGTTCGCTCGGCAGCTACTCCTATTTTTGAAAGAACTGTTGCCAGCCTGTCTATAAATTCGCTAAAATCGCTCTGCACGTCTCCTTTGAAGTTTGTTATATATGAGAAATTCAAGTTTCCGTTGTCGTGATAGACGGCTCCGCCACCTGTATTTCGCCTTACAACATTCACCCCGTGTTCCTGGACTGCGCTCGAGTTTATCTCTTGAATGGTGTTTTGATACCTGCCTACGACGATTGTGTTGAAGTTTTGCCAGAGAAGAAGTATGTCTGAGTCGGTAATGTTATTTGTCACGAACTCTTCAAATGCAAGGTTATAGTAAGGGTTTGTAGATGTGTTTTCAATGTATTTCATGGCGACCTCGTATTAATAAATATTTGCGATATTGATTGTAGCACTTTTATAATAAAAATGCAACTTTTAAAAAAATTTAAAAAGTGATACAATAGAAATAGGCGTTTTATTAAACGTGAAAACATATTATGGGTCGGAGAAGTTAGTATGAAAAATAAGATTATCACAGTTGTCGGAGTTGGGCTTTTGGGCGGAAGTTATGCTATGGGGCTTACTAATGCGGGAAATACCGTTTATGGAATTGATATATTAAAGGAAAGTATTGATTTTGCAAAGGAGAATGGCTTTATTGAAGACGGCTCAATTGACGAATACGACAAGTTTCTCTTAAAAAGCGATATTGTCGTATTATGTTTATATCCGGGTGCGCTCATTAAGTGGGTAGAAAAAAATGCAAAATATATTAATAAAAATGCGATTATAACGGATGTTTGCGGTGTTAAATTGGGGATAGTTACGGCTGTTCAGGAGATATTGCAACCTTATGGGATTGAATTTTATTCCTCACATCCGATGAGAGGCAAGGAGACTCTTGGCGTCAAGTATGCCGATGCTGCGATATTTAGAGATGCAAACTTGATTCTCGTTCCGACCGAGAAAAATACGCAGCGTGGGGAGAGGATCATCACGAACTTTGCATATGGGCTTGGGTTTACCACGCTTTCAAAGCTTACTCCCGAGGAACATGACCGCATGATAGGATATTTAAGTCAGCTTACCCATGCGATTGCCGTGAGCCTTATGACGGCAAATAACAACGACGATCTTGAAAAGTATAGCGGGGACAGTTTTAGGGATCTTACTCGCATTGCTAAGATTGACGAAACCTTGTGGAGCGAGCTGTTTTCTTGGAACAGGGAAATTTTGTGTGATGAGATAGACGCTTTTATCGAGAATTTAGGCAAGCTCAGAAATAGGATCCACGAGGGTGATATTGATGGGATGAAGGAGATGTTTAGGCTTTCGACTAAGCGCAGAAAACTGTTTGACAAGTAGCCGTGTTATAGCCTTATATGCCAAAACACTCATAGACTATATTAGCTATTTGTCAAGCCACTTGTCTTGCGCTTTTGTCCAACGTTTATAGAGCATTTTTGTCGTCTTGCGCAGGGGTATGAACTTTGCGAGGAATGAGAGGAATTTGTTCATTGAGCCCGGCACGTACATCATTTTTCCGTTAAGCGCGTGTTTTACTGTCCTTCTTGCTACAACTTCGAGACTGTTTGTCGTCGCATTGCCAAAGAATCCTTGAGTCTGTATTCCTGCGATAGCTTCAGGGGTGGTTGCAAGTCCTCCCGGGCAGATTGTCGTTATCTTGACATTTTGCGATTTAAGTTCCTCTCTAATTGCCAGAGAGAAGTTTAATATAAATTTTTTTGAAGCGGCGTATGTTGCCTTTAGCGGGATTGGCTGCATTGCTGCCATACTTGAGACGAAGACGATGTTGAACGGACGGTCTTTGTCTCTTTTTTGAAGAGAGACGTATGTCATGCACACAACGGATTCTATGTTTACTTTTAAAATGTCGCTTATGCTTTTGTAGTCACGCGTTTCAAACTCGCCTTCGTATCCGAGGCCTGCAACATTTAGCAACATGTCGAAGCTGAAGTTTATATCGATTGCATAATCAAACATTTTTTCGATTTCATCTTTATCTGTAATATCACAAGGATATGTATGGACGGTTACTCCGTACATGTTCTCAATTCCGCTTTTTAGAGCGTTTAGCCCCTGTTTGTTTACGTCTGTTAAAAAGAGGTCAAAGCCTCTTCCCGCGCATTCTACGCTGAGTGCTCTTCCAAGCCCACCTGCAGCACCTGTAATTATCACGTGTTTTTTCATCTTTAGCCCTCCCGCAGACCGCATAGTTTTTGGCTAAGAGTGTAGAGCTTGTCTGCATTTTGCAGGGTAACTTGTTTGCTGTACGGTGCGCTCTTACACATGTAGTGATATAGCCCGGAGGGGCTTTCGTCGCAGAGGTATCTGTAGGTTTTTGCACAAACTTCGGGAGAGGTTCCGCTTTTTTTGCGTATACTCCACACCAGACCGACGAGTCCGCCTGTATTTTTGTTTCCGATTTCGGTGTTTACAAGTCCCGGATCTACGACATATGCTCTGATTTTTGTGCCAAAAAGTTTATTTAGCGAGGTTGCAAATAACATGTTGCACAGTTTTGATTGCTTGTACGCCATAAGAGGGCTGTACTTTGTTTTGAGCATGGGATCTTGCCAGCGCATTTTCGTTTTTTTGTGTGAATTGCTTCCTGTCATTATCACGCTTCCGTTTGCTTTTATAATAAAAGGAAGGAGGTTGTGGGTCAGTAAAAATCCCGACAAGTGGTTTGTCACAAACTGTTCTTCAAAACCTTCGGGGGTTGTTGTGTAGTATCTTTTTATGCAGCCTGCGTTGTTTATCAGTGCAAAAAGTTCTCCTGCATGATTTTGCGTTAATATCTGCGATATTTGCTGCGAGACGCTACTTACTTCTTCCAGTTGCGAAAAGGCTGCGCAGACATACTTAACATCCGCATTTTTATGTGTAGTATTTATTTTATCCAGTGCGGTTTTGGTGGAGTGCTCACTTCTGCCCACACCGATTACGCTGTAGCCGCCGTCCAGCAATGCCTTTACGACGCTGAAGCCGATTCCGCTTGTGGCTCCCGTTACGACCACTGTCTTTTTCATAAGGTTCTCCCAGTACATTTTACTTTGTTTGAAATTATTTATTTTTGCTTATATTTGGCGGTGCGCAAAAGTTGATATATAAAGCACACCAATAAATACAATATATCAGCGGGCTCTATATGTCAACATAATTTTAGGGAAGAAGCTGTGAGTTTTACGTTATATAGATGGGTCGGTTAATGCTCGTTCATCATCTTCATCAGTTGTTGCATCTTTTCACGCTGTTCTTCGTTTAGCATGGGGCCGACACGGGCTGCGAACTGTTCCATTGCCTGAGGAGAAAAGGTTCCGTCTGCCTTTGCAAGATCCACCTGTTTTTTTAATTCGTTTGTGAGCTCGCCTTCGCTTTTTCCCTCGTATTGTTTCATCTGTTCGCCGAGTGAGTTTGCCAGTTCTTTTTTTTCTTCGGGAATAGCGTTTTTTTCGCGTACGAAACTTCGTAGATTGCCCATAAAACCTCCTTTTAGCTGTGTTTTATTATATATTATTCGTCAAAATTCGATTTTGACAACAATTTTTGCGGTGTTGGGACATATAATACTAGAGAAATAGACTGTAATGGAGGGAAGGTATGCAGTATAGCGATAATAGATACAATGGGCGCAGGATAGGGGTTTACCCGCCAAGATGTGCTATTGGGCAAACGGAAAAGAAGAAAGTGGTAAAAAAGCACGAAAATGAGATGTTTAATATGATGAAGGACATTGTGCCTTATATGGGTGCGGAAAGTTTTAGCGGAATAGGCGAATTGATGCGAGAAATTGACAGTGTTCCCAGGGGGAATCTAAACCCCAAAAAAAGAAGCATGTCTTTGTTTGAGAAGATAATAAAGAAAAACGGAACGAGTGAAATGGCAAGAATGTTTGAACTTTCTCGTCGGTTTAGCGGAAGGAGACTTGGCATGAAGGCACAGGATATGGGTGAAATTATTAAGGAGTTTGGCGGAGACGAAAAGATGGCGACGATGTTTTCGATGTTTTCAAAAATGAGCGATGGGGGGCAGATGAACCCGATGGATTTGGCACAGATGATGGGCGGTAATTCGGAGATGGCTAATATGATGCGCATGATGAGTATGATGAACAATATGGGAGCAGGAGCGGATATGTCTAACATGATGAAGGATATGGGCGGAGGGGATATGGCTTCAATGATGAATATGATGAACATAATGAAAAACATGGGAGGGGCGAATATGCCGAATGTTTAGAGACGTGTGTGTCGATGTTAAAAAGTTGTGGATAACTTTGCAGTAATAGGGGGGTGTTGTGTGGTATAATGTGTACAGTGGAAAAAGTTGTAGCAGGCACCTCGAATTAATATGGGGTGATGAAGAGAGGTTGACATATTTGTGTGTAATTCGGGTGAATAATCGCACAAACAATGTCAACCTCTTTTGTGTACTATGCTGTTAAACGTTGGGATGTAGCTGCTTATGAAACATTAGGAGCTTTGTTAAAGTGTGCATTTTTGGCTATGGTCATGAGTGCTTTTCTTACCGGAACAAACAAAACTGCTGCTACAAAAAGGTTTGCGACTGCGTGTATGAGGTCGAAGGGAAGACCAGCAATAAACCACGCAAAAGCTACCTGCACACCGCTTATTGGGATGTATACAAGGGCGCACAGTGCGCCAAAGGAAAGCCCGAAAATAGTTGAAAGTGCTATGAAAACCAAGGGAGACTGAAATTTTGATAGCAATTTTGTGAGGAAGTAGAGCAGTGGCCATGTATAAAGGTACGCAAACCACCACGTTCCGAATCCGTATAGCAAACCTTGGACGAGCACGAAGGTTAGTACGACGTAAATCGTCTGTTTCGGAAGGCAGATTGTGTATACTATTATGAGCAGGCTTACAAGCTCGACGTTGGCTAAAAAAGATAACATTTCCTTTGAAACGACCAATATTGCCGTGAGCATTGCGCACAGGACTATGTTGTACACTCCCCGCTGCATGGTTTAAAAGCCTGTCATGAGAGTGAGTTCAAAGGTTTCGCCGTCTGCGATGGGAGTTGTATCAGCGGATGTCATTACTTCAGCACCGGCTTTTGTTATGCACCACCATTCCTGATTTGTTTCGTCGGCTTTAATTCCATCGACTTCGGTGATGTAGAGTCCGTATTGCCCGTCTTCTCCAACAACGAGGCTTTGTTCGATAAGTGCATCGCCTAAAAATTCGGCTGATGTTGCGATTTCTACCGGCTTTGTGCTGTCGTCTGTGACAACTTCGACCGTTATCGTCTTTGAGGTCTCGGGTGCGGATGTTTCGGCGGGTTGTGCCGGGGCGCAAGCTGCAAAGATACCGACACATAGTAGTGCTGCTGTAAAGATGCTTAGAATTTTTTTCATTTCTTTTCCTCCAAAAAATAGTACTGTTGATTGACAATAAAAAACTCCCAAAATGGGAGAAATAATCTGTAAAAAGCCTGCCAATCTCCCCTTGGCGACATTTTATGATTGTAAAGCTGTTTTCCGGCTTGGAGGTCATTGTCGCAACTTGCCTTCCCGGTTTACCAGTGGCTGATATAAGCTTTGACTCTTTCCTTACGGCGATGGGCTCGCACAGGGGTTACACCTGTTTCCAACAACAATATTCAGTCGTTATTCGGCTGTTTTTTGTTGCACTTTACAATGCCAATCATTAAGTTTGATATATTATATAACGGATTGTTGCAAATGTATATAAATATTTTTTTATTTAGGAGAAAATTATGACAGAAAAACAAAAACTTTGGGCTCATTTTTATGAGACGATCGGAGATGCAACACTTGCCGCAAAGGTAGCGGGGTATGAAAATCCGACTTCTGCGGGCAATAGGAATCTTGAAAATGAGGAAGTGAGGAGATATCGCGAGGAGTGGCGCAAGAACAACGTTGCTCAGGCAATGGAGGTTGTCGAGTTTTTGAGCACTGTGATGCGAGGGATGCAGGACGGTGAAGGGAAAAATACAGTTTCGGGAAGGGAACAGCTCAGGGCGGCAGAGCTTTTGGCGAAGCGATACGGACTGCTTAATGAGCGCGAAGAGGAGAAGGTGGACAGCATAAAAGTAGTGGTTGAGTATAAATGAAGAGGTAAAGAATGGAAAAGATTGTAAAGGTGACAGCTAATAGGATTTTTAGCGAGGTGGATGCTTCAAAAAAGAGGTATATAGCCATGAAGGGATCGGCGGGTTCGGGAAAGAGCACGGACACTGCGCTACACTACATCGTTCGGCTTATGAAGGACAAGGGCAGGAACTTGCTTGCGATGAGGAAATCGGAGAGAACAAATAAGGACAGCACATTTGCCGAACTGGCGTCTGCGATTTTGAGGATGGGAGTGGGTGATTTTTGGAAGATAACCAGCAATCCGATGAGTATGAGGTGTGTTAACGGAAATCGAATAATTTTTCGGGGAATGAACGATGTTCACCAGAGGGAGAAGCTAAAATCCATTACATTTTCGGGAGGAAATCTTACGGATATTTGGCTTGAGGAGGCGACGGAATTTTCGCGTGAGGATGTTGAGATTCTTGACGATCGTCTGCGCGGGGTATTGCCCGAGGGGCTTTTTTATCAGATGAGACTTACGTTTAATCCCGTGAGCGTTAATCATTGGATTAAAAAGGATTATTTTGACGTTTCGGATGAGCAGGTTTTTACGCATCACAGCACTTACCTTGACAATAAGTTTGTAGATGAGGCTTTTCATGCGAGGATGGAGCGAAGACGATGGAGCAATCCTGAGGGCTACAGGGTATATGGGTTGGGCGAGTGGGGGCTTTGCGAGGAACAGATTTTGACGAATTGGGATATTGCAGCTGTTTCGGATGATTTTGATGATTATGACGCGGTGTTTATCGGGCAGGATTTTGGGTTTAACCATGCAAATGCTATTCTTGTCGTGGGATTTAAGGACGATGTTATTTACATTATGGATGAGATTTACGAAAAAAACAAAGACACAGGTGAGATAATTAAAATAGCAAAAAAGAGGGGAATTACAAGCAGACATGTCATGTATTGTGACAGTGCTGAACCTGATAGGATTTTGATGTGGAGAAAGGC
>CAYJIQ010000053.1:4797-10001 GCA_964370275.1 uncultured Christensenellaceae bacterium | reverse complement strand
TATTTGATGTCCAGAGCAACCTGAGTGTTCCTGTAACGGGAAACATGCTTAATATGGTTACGCTCATTGTGTTTTTTGCACTAGACGGACACTTGAGGCTTATAGAAATTCTCTATATAACGGTCGACAGAATTCCAATAGGAACTGTTGTGCTCTCTCCTCAACTGGGATATGTTGCTCTTGAGCTTTTTGTAAAGTCCTTCTTGCTTGCCGCATATGTGGCGATGCCGATAATTGCGTCGGGAATGATAGGAGAGACGAGCTTGGGAATAATGATGAGAACAATACCGCAGATGAATGCATTTTCCATTGGTTTGCCGATGAAGGTTTTGCTCGGTCTTATCGTTTTAAGCATGGTAATTCCCGTTTACGCAAATTTTGTTGGAGTAATAATAGACGAGCTGTTCATCGGGCTTGAAAGTATGTTTGCGGCATTGGCGGGTTAATTATGGCAAAGAGTGGAACGGGTGGTGAAAAAACCGAAAAAGCGACGTCAAAAAAGCGCAGAGATGCCAGGGACGAAGGGCAAGTGCGTAAAAGCAACGATTTGGTCATTGCAATTACGCTTTTTGTCATGTTGGCGACAATGCAACTGTTGTTGCCCACAATTACCGGACAGGTATCACAGTTTGCGGGGAATTATGTTTCGGGTGCGTATACTCCCAAGGACAACTCTCAGGGGTCGATGGGTACTGCTCTTGAAAATATGGCAAGTGAGTACTTGTCTATTATGACGGTAGTATTTATAGTCGCGTTTGGCGCTGCTGTAGTCGCGAATGTTGTGCAAATCGGTTTTAAAGTCACGCCAAAGGCAATGAAGGTAAAATTCAGTAAATTAAACCCACTAAAGGGTTTAAAGAGACTTTTTTCGTTAAATTCGTTGTTTGACTTGGCAAAGAGTCTTGTAAAGATAATTCCTATCGGGTTTATCATTTACACTGACATAACGTCAAACATGGAGCTTTATCCTGCGATGATGACGTCGCCACTTGACACATCACTTCCCATGATATCGGACTTGGTGTTTGCCACGGGATATAAAATAGCCGCAGTTTTGCTCGTTGTGGCGATTATAGACTTTGTTTATCAGCACTTTAAGCATGAAAGAGAGCTCATGATGACCAAATATGAGGTCAAAATGGAGTACAAGCAAGCTGAAGGTGACCCGATGATTAAGGGGAAGATAAAACAAAAGCAAAGAGAAATTTCTCTTATGCGTATGATGCAGTCGGTGCCGGATGCTGATGTGGTTATAACAAACCCGACTCACTATGCAGTTGCACTCAAATACGAAGAGGAAAAGTCATCCGCGCCGGTTGTGGTTGCAAAGGGTAAAAACCTTATTGCTCAGCGTATAAAGGACATCGCTGCCGAAAACAGTGTTGAAATTGTTGAGGATAAACCGCTTGCAAGGGGACTATATGCGGCGTGTGAAATCGGACAGCAAATACCTATAGATATGTATCAGGCTATAGCCGAAATTTTGGCACAGATTTACAAAAACAAAAGGGGTCGAATTTAACAGATGAAGTTAAAGGACGTTATAATAGCGGTAGTCGTGTTGGTGGTAATAATGCTAATCATTATTCCGCTCTCACCTGTACTGCTTGACATGTTATTAGTCATAAATATAGCCGCATCGCTGCTCGTGTTGCTGATGTCGCTCTACATTTCGGGGCCGCTCGATTTTGCGGCGTTTCCGACTGTTTTGCTCATCCTCACACTGTTTAGGCTCGCACTTAATATATCTTCGACAAGGTTGATTTTGGGCAATGGCGGTGAAGCGGGTTCGGTCATCGAGGCATTCGGAACGTTCGTTACCGGCGGAAATCTCGTTGTCGGTATAATTATCTTCCTAATTATAGTCATCGTTCAGTTTGTCGTCATCACAAAAGGCGCCGAGCGTGTCGCAGAAGTTGCGGCGAGGTTTACGCTTGACGCAATGCCCGGAAAACAGATGGCTATCGACGCGGATTTAAACTCAGGTCTTATAGACGAACAGGGTGCAAAGGAAAGACGTTCAAAGATCCAAAGAGAAGCAGATTTTTACGGTTCTATGGACGGTTCGAGTAAGTTTGTAAAGGGAGATGCCGTCGTTGGTATCCTCATAACAATAATAAATATTGTCGGAGGACTTATAATAGGTTCGACGGAAGGTGGACTTCCTTTTGAGGAAGTGCTTGTTATATACACGATTGCAACGGTCGGTGACGGTCTTGTTAGTCAGGTGCCGGCGCTTATGATTTCGACTGCCACAGGCATAGTTGTTACACGTGCAGCATCCGAAGAAAATCTCGGAAGAGATCTTGAAAAGCAGCTTTCGCAACAGCCCTATATTTTCCTTATCATGGCAGGTGTTTTGGCTGCATTGTCTATTGTGCCGGGGTTGCCCACATTGCCGATACTCGTTATCGCATTACTTCTTGGTGTACTCGGATTTTTCTTGGTTCGAGCAGCGAACAAAAAGAAGGTGCAAGAAGAACCGCAAAAGGATGCGGCACAGGAGGTTGCAGAGGAGAAACGAAAACCCGAAAATGTCGTTTCACTGTTGCAGGTTGACCTAATCGCAATAGAGATTGGGTATGGAATCGTTCCGCTAGTCGATGCATCTCAGGGAGGAGACCTGCTTGAGCGTGTTGTTATGATTAGAAGGCAGTGTGCTATAGATATCGGAATTATAGTTCCGGTAATTAGGCTGCGCGACAACATACAAATAGGCACTAATGAGTATGTTATTAAAGTAAAGGGCGTGGAAGTTGCTAAAGGCGAGGTTATGCTCGACCACCTAATGGCGCTTTCGACCGGAGAAACGAGAGGCAAGCTCAAAGGAATTGAAACAGTCGATCCGACATTTGGGTTGCCGGCGGTATGGATAGCTGAGACTGATCGAGAAAAAGCCGAACTATATGGTTATACCACGGTCGATCCACCGTCTGTTATTGCAACACACCTTACAGAAACGATTAAGAGACACAGCTTTGAGATACTCAACCGCCAGCAGGTTCAGACGCTGCTTGATAACTTAAAGACGACACAGCCAGCGCTTGTTGAAGAAGTTGTTCCGAAGCTTTTCTCGCTTGGAGAAGTTCAAAAAGTTCTTGGCAACCTACTTAAAGAAAATGTCTCAATTAGGGATATGGGCACGATAATAGAAACTATGGGCGACTGCGGTGCGGTTGTCAGGGATACAGAGCTTATGACAGAGTACGTAAGAAAGGCGCTTTGCAGGTCTATTTCAAAGAGATTTATCCCTGATAATAAGGCGAGGGTAATAACGCTTGACCCGAAACTTGAAAGGATGATTTCAGATTCCGTTAAGCAGACTGAACAGGGCTCTTATGTTGCACTTGACCAAGACAGCATTCAAAAGGTGTTCCTAAGTCTCAAAAATGCTGTTGAACAGGAGACAAAACTCGGAATAACACCGATTGTGCTTACATCGCCGCTCATCCGTCGCCATTTTAAGACGATAACGACGCAGATGGTTCCCGATCTTGTGGTTTTGTCCTATAATGAGCTGGACACTACGGTTGAAGTGTTTTCAGACGGCATGATAAGTATATAAGATATCTTTTAGAAACTGCGCTCGGTGGTTTCAAACGAGCAAGTTGAGTTTATAAATAATTATACACTTAGGAGAAAGTGAATGATAACGAAAAAGTATATTGCATCGGACATGCAGGAAGCACTTGTGCAAATCAAAGAGGAAATGGGAACGGACGCAGTTATTGTAAGCAGCAGGGTTGTGCCCACAAGAAAGGGGCTTTTTGGGCTCTTCTCAAAAAAAGCCGTGGAAGTTATTGCGACTTATGACGAGAAGAAAAAACCTGAAGAAAGCAGATTTCAAAAACAAAAAAACGGTAGAACCGCATACATTCCAAAAAATCCACCGCAGTCTATTTCATATAACGTTCCAAACGAACTGCAAACGGTAAGTGCACCCTCTGCCGCAGCGGCTTACGGAGCTCCATTTAAACCTCAAGCGACGCAGCCTGCTAGGTCGCTACAATACAATGCTCCTAAAACGTCTCCGGCGGTGGATTCACAGCTAGACGAGATGAAGCGGATGCTCAAAGATGTAGCGGGCAAAGTTGAGGATATGAGTAGAGGAAGAACAACCTCGGGGGATCAGCTTTCAGAGGAAGCGGTAATATACAGCAAAATTCTTGAAGATCACGATGTGGATCCGGGAGTTGCAAGATCTAATTGCGCACAAGCACAGGAGATTTCGCTTAGAAAAGGTGCTCCTATAGATGAGGTTTTAGAAACGCTTATCACAGAACAATTAGGCGAGGCACAGCCTATAAAGATAACAAAATTTCAACAGAAGATAATTATGGTAATAGGGGCAACGGGAGTTGGAAAGACAACAACGCTAGTGAAGCTTGCCTCCGATATAATAGTAAACAACGGCATGAAAGTTGGTGTCATAAACTCGGATGTATTCAGGGTTGCGGCGCAGGATCACCTAAAGATGTATTGCGATATTTTAGGTTGTGAGATGGTCACAGTGTACAAACCCGAAGAAGTTCCCGATGCAATAGAGGCTCTTAGTGATTGTGATGTTATATTTCTCGATACAGCAGGAAAAGTTTCGCACGACGAGGCATACAGAAACGAGATTGCGCAGATGATTTCTTACGGAAAAATAGACGATATTTTCCTCACGATTAGCGCATCGACAAACCAGAAGGTAATGAAGGACACTCTTACAAACTACGCATTTTTACAAAAGCACAGAATTTTACTGACAAAGATGGACGAAGCTTCGACACTTGGAGTATTATTAAACATAAAGACATATACAGACAGACCTTTAAGTTATATGACGACCGGGCAAGCAGTTCCCGACGACATTGAAAAGGTAGACGTGCAGGCGGTTGCACGCAGTCTGATGGAGTAGTGAAATGGCAGATCAGGCGGAAAGATTAAGGGAAATGTTCTCAGGAGCGGTTCCAAGGGAAAATAAAAGGCCCGCGTATGTGCTCACTGTGGTTAGTGGCAAAGGCGGAGTGGGAAAAACGAGCTTTGCCGTTAATTTTGCTATCGCTCTTTCGCAGCTGGGAAAGCGCGTACTCATTATTGATGCGGATTTTGGATTTTCAAATGTCGACATAATGCTGGGTACTAAAGCCGGGCATGACCTGGGAGACGTCGTTTCGGGTACATGCACGTTGGCAGATACGATAAGAAGGAGTGACAGC
>CAYJIQ010000053.1:0-4787 GCA_964370275.1 uncultured Christensenellaceae bacterium | reverse complement strand
ATAAACCTTTCAGGGCAAAAGCAGGATTTGCTTTTTTCGCAGTTTAAGGAACTGGACAATTATGCGGATATAATTATTTTTGATACAGGTGCGGGAATCAGAAGCAGTACCTTGAAGCTGATGGAGGCAAGTGACGAATCTGTGCTTGTTGTAACACCTGAGCCGACGTCGATAATGGATGCGTTTGTAGTGGTAAAAACGGCATCAACAATTTCGACAAAACCACAACTTAGAGTGGTGATAAACAAAGCATCTACTGAAAAGGATGCAGAGAAGACCTATGAAGTTTTCTGTAGGGTGGTGCGAAAGTACTTAGAATATGACCTTGAGGTATTAGGTTATGTCTGTAACGACAGCGAAGTCACAAAGTCGATAACCTCGTTGAAACCTTTGCTCGAAAAAAGCCCTAACAGTACAGCTTCTAAGCAGATAAAATCTATAGCAAAGCGCTTTACCGAAGACGAGAGGTTTGCGTTTGGATCGCAGGGGATAAAGGGATTTTTCAATAAGATGTTGAGGAGAAAGTAGTATTATGGCGGGTGTGGAATTTAGAGTTGGGGATGTATTAAAAGTTGAAACACCAAGCGGATTGGTCGACACGGAAATAAGAAATATGCACTCGGACACACTGTGGCTGTCGAGTCTTGCAATTAAAGATATGCACACAGGACAAGGTGTCGTTTTTTGGCTGATGAAACCCGATGCAACATACAAGTTCAAAGGAGAGTTGCGCTCGGCGGACATGGGTGAAGAAACTCTTGTTATGGGAATAGTAGTTACTTCTAAACCCGAGAGGCACCAAAGAAGAGCAGAATTTCGTACGTATTGCAAAGTGCCGGTAACAGTAAAATCCGAGGCATCGGGCAAAGTGTTTCAATGCAGGGCAATAGATATTTCGACCACGGGAATTGGGCTTTTGGACACAAAGCTCACAAAAGAAGAGATGCTAGACGAAGAACCGGTTAAAGGAAAGGAAAGTTTTAGCCGATTCAAAGAAGGAGAACGAATTGTTTGCTCCTTCAGCGTGGAAGGAAGTTCGTTTGCAATCAAAGCGATTGTACGCAGATGTTACGTGGTTGGTGATGGAAAGCAGTATAGGATCGGAACCCAATTTATTGATATTGATTATAAGGAAGCAAGGGCGCTTCAAAAAATAATATTTCGGATGCAAGTGAAGCAGAGATGATAAATGATGAGGCAAGGAAGGATGACAAAGCAGCTGTTGCCACGCAACTTTGGGAAAGCTACAAACAAGATCCTTCGGTTGAAAACAAAAACAACATAGTGTTGCACTATATCTCAATTGTGCGCGTAATGGTTCTTAGAATAATGCCCACATATCACAAAAGGGTAGAGTTTGACGACCTTATGAGTTGCGGAGTTTTGGGGCTTATGGACGCAATAGACAGGTTTGACAGCACCAGGGGATTTCAATTTGAAACATTTGCAAAAAAGAGAATTTATGGCGAAATGCTCGACTATATGCGAAAGCAGGATTTTATCTCAAGCAGCATGAGAGCGAGAATAAACAAATATAAAGCTGCAACTGACAAGTTACAAACGGAGCTTGGAAGAGAACCTACAAATGAAGAACTTGCACAGCGATTGGAATTAACTGTACAACAGGTAGAAAAAGTCGCACAGGATGACTATCTTTGTTCTATTGTCAGATTTGAAAGTGTGCTCGCGGGGTATGGAGATGAAAGTTCACAGATAAGAGATGAGTCTGCAGACACAAACCCGGAGGACGTGGTCGTACAAAAAGAAATGTCCGTTTTGCTTGCGGGAGCAATAGACACGATGCCCCAAAACGAGAGAAGAGTGCTTGAGCTATACTACGAAGAGGAACTCCTTTTGCGGGAGATTGCTCAGATACTCGGTGTGACAGAGTCAAGAGTATCACAAATACACAAAAAAGCACTATTGAGACTCAGGGAAACTTTAAATAAACAACAGGCTTTATAGGAGGGAACTATGATTAAGGGTATTGATGCACAGATTATGATCCAGCGTACAGCTGAATATGCCAAAGAGATGAGTCAAAATACACATAGCGCCGAACAAGCCCGAGAATTCGCCAGCAGGCTCGAAAAGACCAGAACTCAGCAAAGGTTAAAGACGGTTAACAAACCAAATGAAGCTGAGGGTGGAAAGGTCACGAGGGATTCAAAACAGAACTCGCATCCCGGAGCATCATGGGAGGATGAGGAGGAGCAGGGTGCCCAAAATGAAGGCATGAGCGAACTTGAAGAGATGTCAAGACTTAGCGTGGGCTTTATTAGGCACAAGCTCGATATAGAGGTGTAAACATGGAATTTGAAATATTTTTGTTCGGGCTAGTGATGTTGGTGCTCATTGCGCTTACGGCCTATCTTGTTGTGCGGGCGATGCGGTCCTCGGAAAAACCTGCAGAAATTGAGCATAGAATGAGAGAACTTTATGTAAGAATGGACGAGCTGCTTGATGCAACAGAGGCGTATGTCGAAGAGAGCAAGGAAGAGATCGAAGCGAGACTTGAGTATATTGAGAGCTTGGTGTATAAACTTGAAAATACCGGAAGAAGCAGCGACTATACAGTATACGAAGAGGTTGTGCAAAGACCGGAACCGCCTAAGCCCAAACCTAAAAAATCAAAATTTGATTCCTCATTATCCTCACCAAAAAGCACAATTGATGAGGAGTTTTCGAGTAAAATCAGAGAGCTTTCAGGAACGGGTGCAACTCCCGGAAACATAGCTGAAGAGCTGGGCTCATCAAAGGGTGCGGTTGAGTTTGTACTTAATTTAATGGGAAAAGATAAAAAATAACGATAAACGCTAAAGTATTCCGCAATTTTCACGATTAACAAAATAGAAAAGTGCAACAAGTGCACGGGAGGAAACAATGGTTAGAAGTTTTTACATCGCCGCCACCGGAATGGTGACGGAAAGACAAAGAATGAACGTTATAACAAACAATATCACAAACGTTGAAACTATAGGATACAAGGCGGATACTATGGTGACAAAGGAGTTTGATGAGATGCTCATCAGCAGGTTAAACGACGACCCGAATGTCTTGGGAACGTACGTGGGGCCTCTTGGCACGGGTATATATGCGGATGTAATCACGACTACATTTGGTCAGGGCATTTCCGAGCAGACGGAACAGACTACGGATATGGCGATTATAGGGGATGGATTTTTCACAGTAGAAACTCCCTCCGGAACGAGATATACGAGGAACGGAAACTTCAATGTGGATGTCGACGGCGACCTTGTAACCCAACAGGGGTACTATGTAATTGGTCAAGATGGCGGCAGGATAAACGTCGGAACAGAAGATTTTACTGTGGCACAGGACGGCAGAGTTCTCATCGGAGACGAGCAACTAGCTGTTCTTGACATTGTAAGTTTTGAAGATACAGAGGGACTAAGGAAGATGGGGGACAATACATACGTCCATTTTGAAAACGAAGTTCCAACCAGGATAGATAATCCGCAGATTTGGCAAGGTTATGTCGAAGGTTCAAATGTTGACATCACCAGTGAAATTACGGACATGATGATGACATCAAACAAGTATGATGCAAATCAGCGAATTGCAAAAATGGTTGATGAGACTTTAGCGATTACCGTCAAAGAAGTCGGTCAGGTATAGGGGGGCATATGTTACAAGCAGGATATACAGCATGGTTGGGAATGACTTCGCAACAGGAAAGATTAGACGTTCTCGGAAACAACTTAGCAAACGTCAATACCCCGGGATTTAAACATTCAAACGTCACCTTTAAGGAGACGCTGTATGAGACGATTCAGCGCCCGATTCAACCACAGGAAGACTCTAATTTACAGCGTGGCCACGGAACTTTGGTTTCTGGAATTGATAAAATATTTTCCCAGGGTATCGCAACTCAAACGGGTATAATGACTGATTTTTGCCTTGAAGGCGACGGATTTTTTACGGTCCAGTCTCCAGAGGGAGGAACATACTACACTAGAGACGGAAGTTTTCGCATAAGCTCCGAAGAAGATGCAAATTATCTGGTTACGGGTCAAGGATACTACGTTCTCGACACGAACAACAACAGAATTCAGATTGATGCTGATCCAGAGGTAAACATCCAAGGGTACTTTAGTGACGGAGATATAGCCACGGAGGATATTCAGCTTCAAATCGTTAGATTTGCAGATCAAAAAGGTCTTGATGCAACGAGCGACAATATGTTTGTTGCAACAGAAGCGTCGGGTGAGCCGATAGAAACACAAGGGCTTACAAAGGTAATTCAGGGATATGTTGAGGGAAGCAACGTTAATCTCTCAAACGAGATGACTAAGATGATAAGAACTCAAAGAGCGTTTTCGTTTTGTGCAAGGGCGCTCACTACGGCCGATGAAATGGACGCTACGGCGAATCAATTAAGATAAAAAGAGGTAAAAAATGGCGATAAACTATAAAACGTGCTCGCGATGCTCGGGAATATTCGTATACAGGGGCAACAGGATGTGCGATAAATGCGTAAGAGCAGTCGATGAAATGTTTGTGAAGATTAGAGACTACATATATAAAAATCCGGAAGCGACGGTGGTAGAGGTGCTAGAGGAGGTGCCGATTGCGACGGAGCAGGATATATTAAACTTTCTAAAAGAAGGCAGACTTGAAATGAAGGATTCGGCGAGCTCGCTTAAATGCGAAAAGTGCGGAGTTTCGGTTTCAACAGGAAGGCTTTGTGAATCATGTAAGAAAGAACTGATCAGTGTGCTTTCTACAAACCTAGAGTCAAGAGCTCAACAAAGCTCTGCACTAAG
>CAYJIQ010000052.1:4365-10188 GCA_964370275.1 uncultured Christensenellaceae bacterium | reverse complement strand
GGACAATTTTACTCAAGAAATTTTTTCCCAGTCGGATATTGTCATTGAACAATACAAACCTATACCCAACATTGCGACATAAGTACACCTTTTAAACCAAAACTATATGCATGTTGATAATAAAAAAGGAACCTTTTGGGTTCCTTTTTTATTGCTTTTGTCTACAGTCTATTTTTCCTCTTCAAAAACCATAGCTTCCTCTTCTTCAAGGTCTTCGCCCTCGTAGTAGAGTTCTATAAATGCATTCCAAGCCCCTTCGAGTTCTTCTTCTGTTTCAACGGGAAGATATACTTCCTCGTCTTCTTTCTCCTCGACTCGCATAATCAAAACTTCGTCCTCTTCCATTCCTTCCATCGGTTCGATGGGCATCATGGCAACGTAGAAGTTTTCTGCATATTCAAATATCATCAGTATTTCGAAACGCACAGATTCTCCGTTTTCATCCTGCAACTCAACTATGTTCTCTTCTAAAATCATGTCGTTGTTTTCACTCATGCTAATTCCCCTTTGTTGTTTTATCAAGATAGCTCTGTAAAATAGCAACAGCAGCTAATTTGTCAATAACCTTTTTGCGCTTGCTTCTGCTCACATCTGCCTCTATCAGCGTCCGCTCTGCAAATGCGCTCGTTAATCTTTCGTCTTCGTATACTACTTCACAGCCGATATGTTGAGCTAACTTGTCCGCAAATTCCATAACACTTTGTGCCTGAAAACCGAGACTTCCATCCATATTTTTGGGCAAACCGCAAACAATCTTTTCTGTGTCATTTTCTTTAAACATATCACACAGATATTTTATATCGGCACTTTCGTCTTTTCTTGCATATGTCTCTTTGCCCTGAGCAGTGAGCCTGAGCAAATCTGAAAATGCAATCCCAATTCTCTTTTCGCCAACATCCAGTGCCATTAATCTTTTATACATAAAGCTCCTATGGTTTTAAGTTAAGCCCGATAATATACTCTGCGACAATCTCTTCTAAAAGTTCGTCTCTGTCGAGCCTTGTAATAATATTGCGAGCCCCGTTATGGCTTGTAATGTATGTCGGGTCTCCTGAAACGATATATCCCACAATTTGATTAATCGGGTCATACCCCTTTCCGTGCATTGCTTCGCAAGCTAATTTTATCATGCCCCTTACCGGATTTTCCATCTCTTTTGTCATGACAAATCTGGTTGTCTGATCTTGGTTAGCCATATAATGTCCTCCTTATCACCGATGCTTTAGCTTTACATTCATTATAACCCGAAAATCATAAATATTGCAATAACTATTTTTTGTTCTGTACAAAATGTTTTATTTTTGTTAAAATATACCTATGAAAATATACTATTGCAAAACGGATAAATTTGAGGAAGCGGACGACTGCTTTGTTGCACCAGGGCGACGCAAGTGCCGTATGAAAAGATACATGAAGAAGGAAGACCGGTTGCTATGCTTGGTATCAACCCTAATGCTTCAACTGATGTTTGGAAAAGACTTCGAAAAGAGGCTTGCATACTCAGAACATGGCAAGCCGTATTTATTAAACAGCAGTATTTATTTTAGTATCTCTCATTCCTCTAATGTAGCACTACTGGCAACAGCCGACTGCGAGCTTGGCTCAGATATTCAACACATTGCTCCTGTGAGCGAAAAAATTGCAAAAAGGTGTTTTACTCCAAACGAAATTTCCTGGATGCATACACAAGAGAACGGTTTTTACAAATTATGGACTGCAAAGGAGAGCATCATGAAAGCAACGGGTCTCGGCTTTGCCTTAAACCCTTGTGACTTTGACGTTTTGCCGCTAGACGATTCCCCACATCAAGTATTCGCAAAATCTTGGCATCTTTATTCTCATTCACTGCCGGGATACGAAATTTGTTCTGCATCACTCGCAAAGCAGTGCAGCGTTGAGTATATCGAATTTAGCAGAGGCGATTTAATATAAAATCGGCTATTATTCTCGCTATAATTCATTAAATTTTACACAGAAAATATTAACATATTTGCAATTTCATGTTATAATGCGTTAGACACTGTATATAACTCAAATCGAGCAGTATACTTAACAAAACAGGAGAAATTTATGCAAAAATCAAGTATTTACTTAAACAGAGAGCTCAGTTGGCTCAAGTTCAACGAAAGAGTATTGGAAGAGGCGAGCAGCATAAGCAATCCGATATTTGAAAGGCTACGATACGCATCGATTTTTTCAAACAATCTCAACGAATTTTACATGGTTCGTGTGGGCGGGCTGCGTGATCAGGAGCTTATGAGCGAAATTCAAGTTGACAACAGACTTGGAATTACCGCGACACAACAACTCCAATACGTCTTTGAACAAACCGCTAAACTGCTACCCAAAAGAGATAAGACGTTTTTGAAAATTGCGAGCGACATGAAAAAAATTGGCATTACAAAGGTTGATTTGGAATCGCTCAGCGATAAAGACGAGCATATCATATGGGAGCACTTTGAAGAGGAAATTGCACCGATAATATCACCCCAGATTATCGACAAGCGCCATCCGTTCCCCTTCCTAGACAACCTGAAACTATACGTCGGCGTTAAACTGTATTCAAAGGGCACGTCTTTTAGGTTTGGCATCATTCCGGTAAGCGAAAAATTCGAGAGAGTTGTTAGAATTCCGGGCAAAAATTTTAAATACTGCCTATGCGAGGAAATCGTAGCAAAATACGCATCTACCGTCTTTAAAAACTACAAAGTAGAAGAGACTGCTGTTTTTTCCGTGACACGAAATGCTGATATAAGTGTGGAAGAAGGCATGTTTGACGGAGACATTGACTACCGCGATGCCATGCGTATGCTTGTAAAGGCAAGAAAAAAACTTTGTCCTGTCAGGCTGGAAATCATGGGAAATGTAAGCCACGAATTTAAACGCTACCTGCAAAAGAAGCTCGACCTAAAATCGACGCAGGTATTCACAGGAACAACTCCTATTGATATGGGGTTTGTTTCCAAGCTTGAAAAAAAGGCAGCTCCCATCCCGGAAACTGCGTTTTTCAAAAAGGTCTTCCCTCTGCCCTGCCCCTACATCGATAATGATAAGCCGATTACCCCACAGGTGCTCGACCATGATATTTTCCTTTCATACCCCTTTGAGAACATGGACAACTACATCCAACTACTCAATGAAGCAGCAGTCGACCCCGATGTCGTATCCATAAAGATAACGCTTTACAGGGTTGCTACAAACTCTAAGGTTATCAGTGCGCTTATTCGGGCAAGAGAAGAGGGCAAAGAGGTCTTTGCGGTTGTCGAGTTGCGCGCAAGATTTGACGAGCAAAACAATATCAACTGGACGGTACACCTTGAAGAAGCGGGCGTTAACCTCTCATACGGACTTGAGGAGCTTAAAACACACAGTAAGATAACACTTATTACCCGCAAAACCGATGCAGGCATCTCATACATCACGCAAATCGGAACGGGCAACTACAACGAAAAAACCTCTAGACAGTACACAGACGTCTGCGTGATGACAGCGCACAAGGAAATAGGCGAAGATGCCGTGAGGTTCTTTTCAAACATAGCGCTCTCGCAGACAACAGGAGACAGCAAACACCTTCTCATCGCACCCGAAACCTTTAGGGCGGGATTAATCACTTGCATTGAAGAGCAGATACAAAGAGCCAAAAACGGGGAGGAAGCATATGTCGCGATGAAAGCAAACGCAGTGACCGACGTTCCGCTTATGAACAAACTTATTGAAGCTTCCTGTGCCGGAGTTAAAGTGGATCTTATCATAAGAGGAATTTGTTGCTTTAAACCCGAAGTTCCCGGATTTAGCGAAAATATTAGAGTCATAAGCATAGTGGGCAGATTCCTCGAACACTCGAGAATTTATGCCTTTGGCAAGGGCGACGATGCAAAGGTCTATATCGCTTCGGGCGACATGATGACAAGAAGCACACAAAGACGTGTTGAAATAGCAGCACCGATATTCGATTTGAATATAAAGAGTCGGATAATGAAAATGCTTGAAATCATGCTAAACGACAATGTAAAGTCTAGACAGTGCAACAAAAACGGGATATACAAACACGTGAAAAACGAAAACCCGCCACTCGATTCGCAAATGTTCTTTGCTAACAACTCAGACTTCTAGTAATATAGACCTAAAAAAACAGCCCCCACAACGAGGGCTGTTTTTAATTTATGTATATCTCTATAATACTATTGTGCTATGATTATTTTACAGTTTCAAGAAAATCTTCTATGAGCTTAATGTGCCTTTTCACTTGCTCGGGGGCAGGCCCACCTTCGACATTTCTCAGATTCACACACGCTTCAAGGGTTATGTAGTTTCCTACATCGTCTCCAAAGTATCCGGAAAATTCCTTTAATTTACTCTGCGAAATATCCGAGATAGCCATATCATTTTGCTCACAATACAGCACCAACTTACCAGAACTTCGTGTGCATCTCTAAATGGAAGTCCCTTTTTTACAAGATAATCAGCAGCGTCAGTTGCGTTTGTAAAGCCCTTTCCGGCAGTGTCGTACATAACCTGCTTGTTAAACTTCACGGTGGAAATCATACCGTTAAACACCCTAACACAAGAACTTAATGTAGTCGCTGCGTCAAACACACCTTCCTTGTCCTCCTGCATATCCTTATTATAAGCAAGCGGAAGTCCCTTCATAACGGTTAAAAGTCCAACTAAATCCCCGTAAACCCTTCCCGTCTTTCCCCTGATAAGCTCTGCCATATCAGGATTTTTCTTCTGTGGCATAATGCTTGAGCCTGTTGAGTATGCATCGTCCATCTTAATAAACGAAAATTCACCCGTAGACCACAGTATCAACTCTTCGCAAAATCTCGAAAGGTGCATCATGGTTATACTTGCACAGGATAAAAATTCTATGGCGAAGTCCCTATCCGAAACGCCGTCCAAGCTGTTCATCGTGATATCGCCAAAACCCAGTTCATCTGCGACAAACTTTCTGTCTAGCGGGTATGTTGTTGCACAAAGCGCCCCTGAACCCAGAGGTGAAAAATCCGTGCGCTTTTTACAGTCCACAAGCCTTTCAATATCTCTTTTAAACATCTGCGCATATGCCATCATGTGATGAGCCAATGTGGTTGGCTGTGCCTTTTGCAAGTGCGTATATGCTGGCATGATAGTCTGTGTATTTTCCCTAGCTATAACAACTAGCGACCCTATGAGTTGCTTTAGATACTCAATATTATCGTCGCATTGCTCTTTTACGTACATTTTAAAGTCGAGCGCAACCTGGTCGTTTCTGCTCCTTGCGGTGTGCAGGCGCTTGGCGGGGTCACCTATTCTTTCGGTAAGCACACGCTCTATGTTCATGTGTATATCCTCGTCATGCGAGGAAAACTCAATCCTCCCGCTCTCGATATCGTCTAAAATCCAAAGAAGGCCTTCTTTAATCTGAACTGCGTCCTCCCCTGAAATTATCCCCTGTTTTGCCAGCATTGTGCTATGCGCAATACTTCCTGCTATATCCTGCGCATAAAGTGCTTTATCAAACGAAATAGAGGAGTGAAACCCCTCCGCAAATGCGTCGGTCGTCTTTTCAAACCGCCCGCCCCATAGTTTACTCATATTCTACCTCTACTATTTAAGACCTTGGAGCTTTGCCCCAAGGTCTTTTTACTTACTTTTGAAGTGATTTTTGCATCAGAGCACGAACTTTTAGCGGCAGACCCATGAGGTTTATGAATCCCTCTGCATCCGCTTGATTGTAAACCTCGTCCTCGCCGAAAGTTGCAAATTCTTCGCTATAAAGCGAGTAAGGCGATTTAACTCCAACTGCTGTGCAGTTACCCTTGTATAGCTTAACTCGCACGT
>CAYJIQ010000052.1:2168-4355 GCA_964370275.1 uncultured Christensenellaceae bacterium | reverse complement strand
ACGTCTCCCGTGACATACTGCTGTGTTTCGGTTACAAACGCACTGAGTGCCTCTCTTAGGGGAGAAAACCAGAAGCCGTCGTACACAAGCTCCGAGAATGTCGTTGCAACACCCTCTTTGTAGTGCATTGTCCTTCTGTCCAGCGTGATAGATTCAAGTGCTGCATGTGCGGTGTACATAATCCTTCCGCCCGGATTCTCGTATACGCCACGAGACTTCATGCCGACCAGCCTGTTTTCTACCATATCGTCAACTCCAACGCCGTTTTCAGCACCGAGTTCATTAAGCTTTGTAAGAAGTTCAACACTTCCCATCTTTTGTCCGTCAATTGCAACGGGAACACCCTTATCAAAAGAAACTGTGACATAAGTCGCTTTGTCCGGAGCGTCCTCGGGTCTCTTGCAAATCATAAGCAAATCATCCATAGGCTCGTTCCAAGGATCTTCAAGGTCTGCACCTTCGTGAGATAGATGCCAGATATTAGCGTCCATGCTGTATGGTCTGTCCTTTGAAACGGGAATGTCTATTCCGCGTTCCATCGCATATTCGATTTCCTCGTCACGCGACTTGATATCACATATTCTCCAGGGTGCAATAATATCAATCTCGGGAGCAAGTGCCTTTACTGTAAGCTCAAATCGAACCTGGTCATTCCCCTTGCCTGTTGCACCGTGAACTATAGCCTGCGCACCCTCTTTAAGCGCAATTTCAACAAGTCTCTTTGCAATTACCGGGCGTGCAAACGAAGTTCCGAGAAGATATTTTCCCTCGTACATCGCACCTGCCTGCATAGTAGGTATGATAAAATCATCCACAAATTCTTGAGTTAAGTCCTCGATATAGCACTTTGAAGCGCCTGTCTTAATCGCTTTTTCGATAAGCCCGTCAAGTTCCTTACCCTGTCCGACGTCACCTGCAACTGCGATAACCTCGCACTCGCCGTAGTTTTCCTTCATCCAGGGGATTATTACGGATGTATCAAGCCCTCCGCTATACGCCAAAACCACCTTGCTATACTGCTTTTTTTGCATTTACTGTATTCCTTTCTCTATCAACGGACGTGCAATTTTATGCTCGTCCAAAATTTATCTTTAACAATTATATCACACTTATAGCATTGTTATCAAAACAAAGTTTAATAGGAACAATATTGTCGCAACCCATACGATTGCATTTATGTCTTTGAACTTTCTCTTTGCAAGCTTCACTATGCAGTAGAATATAAAGCCCATCGCTATTCCGTATGAGATACTATACGAAAGCGCCATAAATATTCCTGCAAAGAAGGCAGGCACCGCATCCTCAAGGTTGCTCCACTCAACGTCTTTAAACGATGACATCATCATAACACCGACAATTACCAGCGCAGGAGATGTCGCCGCACTTGGAATTGCACTGACAAAGGACGCTAAAAACGCACTCGCTATGAAGCAAATCGAAACTACGACGCTTGTAAGCCCCGTTCTTCCGCCTGCTCCGATTCCCGCTGCACTTTCAACATAAGTTGTCGTGTTTGATGTACCGACCACAGCACCTATAGAAGTTGCAACTGCGTCGGCAAAAAGAGCTTTGTCGAGCTTAGTCTTAAAGCCTGAACTATCCTGAATGTCGTTAGCATCGTCGAGTTTAAATATTCCCGTGCGCCTTCCTGTTCCGACAAAAGTTCCAATCGTGTCAAACGTATCCGATAAGCTGAACGAGAAAATTGTTATAAGGACGAGCGGAAGTCTCGTTACGTCCGTAAACAGCGAGCCTATTCCCTCCGAAGTGAATATTACGCCAAAAGTCGTCGGAAGTTGGCCGACTGCGTCGGTAAAGCTAACAGGGTCAGACATCGTCGTAACTCCAAAGGGTATTCCTATAAGAGTAACGAGCAAAATACTTATCAGTATTGCACCTTTGACTTTTAGGACATTTAGCACAATCATGACGACAAGGCCTATACAAAAAACCCAAAGTTGAGGGTTATTAAGAAGCGACATTGCGGGAACTCCGGATCCGAATTCGACAAAACCGACATTTAAAATTCCGATGTATGCGAGAAAAATACCTATTCCCCCGCCGATTGCATTTTGTAAACTTCTTGGGATTGACCTTATGATGTGCTTTCTGATTTTGGTAACGGTAATTAAGATGTTAAATAGTCCGCAAATAAATACCATAGAAAGCGCCTGTTGCCACGTAAAT
>CAYJIQ010000052.1:0-2158 GCA_964370275.1 uncultured Christensenellaceae bacterium | reverse complement strand
AGACCCATGATTAAAGTTCCGACAACCGCTGAAATTATGGTAGCTAAAAATACCGCTCCCCATTCCATACCTGCCTGCGAAAGCATCGCCGGGTTGACCGCAATGATGTACGCCATCGCAAAAAAGGTCGTTAACCCCGCGATAACCTCTGTTGACACTTTCGTGCCGTGTTCTTTAAGCTTGAAGAATTTCTGCATTGTTGATACTCCTCCCACACTATGATGTCTTTTATAATATACATCATACTATTTTTCATGAGGAAATTCAATCATATTTTTGCAATTTGTGAAAATTTTGTAAACATTATTTTGTAGTACAGGAAAAAGCCGTCGCCCACGATTTATAACATCGTTTGGCAACGGCTTCAAATCCGCATCACGAAGAATTTATCTTTCCACCATTCCTGAACGCATACAACGTGTGCATACGTACTTTCTCATGGGTGTGTTGTTCTCAACAACTCTTATGTGTTGCACGTTTGGTGCCCATTTTCTCTTCGATTTTCTGTTGGAGTGGGACACATTATTGCCGGAAGACACTCCCTTGCCACAAATCTCACAGTACTTAGCCATAGCTTCTCCACCTCCTTGCGAGAGATTTTTCAAACAGCATACATCTTAACATGAAAAATCAAGTTTTGCAATACCTATTCCAAAAAAAATGACATATTTGTAAAATATTTTTTTCTTCCGTTCTCAGATTTCTTTTTTTTTAGCTTAAATTCCCATTTATAAGCCGTTTTATCAAAAGGCGCCTATCTTCACCTCGCAAACAAACCCCTGTTACGCAACTTAATCTCAAACAGCATTTTTTTCCGGTCGCCAACACGACCAATGTCACTATTTTACACAATCAGACATGTTGTGTCAAAGCTTTTACTAAAAAAAGGCAAAAAATTGCTAATATTACAATTATTTACACTAATTACATTGTTCATTTTTGTGTATTGTGGTATTATATACATAGTAGATATAGGCTTGAGGCAAAATATATCTTGAGCATTTGTTAGGAGGTAATTATGCGCAAAACAAAAATAATCTGCACAGTGGGCCCTGTTTCTGAATCTGAGGAGATGATTAGGGAGCTAATCCAAAACGGAATGAACGTAGCAAGGTTTAACTTCTCTCACGGAACACACGAAAGTCAGGGCGCTAAGTTTAAAAGATTTGATAAAGTTAGAAACGAAATGAACGCACCGGTTGCAACTTTGCTTGACACAAGAGGTCCCGAAATTCGAGTGTGCAAGTTCAAGGATAACAGAATTGAACTTGTTGAAGGTCAACAATTTACATTAACCACTAATGAAATCGAGGGCGACGAAACAATAGTCGGCGTTACGTATAAAAATATTTGTAACGATGTTAAAGCAGGCACAAGGATTTTGCTCGACGATGGACTCATTGAGCTAGAGGCTATTTCCATCTCAGAGACAGATATTTTATGCAGAGTACTAAACGGCGGTCCCATTTCAAATCGCAAAGGAGTCAACATCCCGGGAGTGGACATATCAATGCCCTATCTCGACGAAAAGGATACCGCAGACATAATATTTGGAGCTCAATATGACTTTGACTTCATTGCTGCATCCTTCACCCGAAGGGCGGACGACATTATGCAAATCCGCCAAATTTTAAGCGCTCAAAAGAAAAAGAACACTAAAATTATAGCTAAAATCGAAAACGCTCAAGGTGTTGAAAACATAGACGAAATTATAGCTGTTTCGGATGGTATTATGGTTGCGCGAGGAGACATGGGCGTGGAAATTCCGTATGAAGAAGTTCCTGTGCTTCAAAAACTGCTCATCAAAAAAGCATACAGCGCGGGCAAAATCGTCATTACCGCAACCCAAATGCTAGACTCTATGATGCACAACCCAAGGCCAACAAGGGCAGAGGCGACAGACGTCGCTAACGCTATTTATGACGGCACAAGCGCAATCATGCTATCGGGCGAAACTGCTGCAGGCAAATACCCCATAGAATCGCTAAGAACGATGTCTATCATAGCAGAACGTGCAGAAAAAGACATCGACTACAGAAAGCGATTTTCTAATATCCCAAGTCCAAATATTCCCGACATCACAAACGCTATCAGCCACGCTACGGTTATGACAGCTTACGACCTCCAGGCAGCGGCAATTGCGACGGTTACGATGAGC
>CAYJIQ010000051.1:5666-10275 GCA_964370275.1 uncultured Christensenellaceae bacterium | reverse complement strand
ATATTATTCTCCTTGTTTTTTTATCTAAAGTTCTGTTAGTACGTTTCAAAGATGACATTGAAATAATTGTAACACTGTGAATGTATTGTGTCAATGATGGTTTGACAAAGTTTGCAAAAATATGTTATTTATTTCACATGAAAAAATGCACCAAATAAAAATTCCATTTAAATTTACTATAAATACTCAATTGGTAATTATAAATATAAAAAGTGAGAATGTGTATTTTTAGTGTATTGTGATTTGTGATTTATTTTTACATTTTCTGTCAAAGCACGCTCAAAATTGTCTAAAATCGTAAACATTGTTAAAATAATGACAATTTTTTAAAAAAACCCATTGTAATTTCCGAAAATGTTTGGTAGAATGAGTGCGTCAAGATTGGAGAGGTTTATATTAAGCCACAAAGCAACTTGCCCGAAGTGAAAAATTCACAGGAAAAAATTAAATTATACAGGAGGAACAAACGATGAATTTTACCCTTGATAAAAAGCAAGAATTGGTAAAAAAACTAATGTACGACTTTTCGCAAAGAGAAGTACAGCCATTGGCGGCTGAAGTTGATGAACTTGAGCGTTTTCCCATGGAAACTGTCGAAAAAATGAAAAAATATGGAATTATGGGTATTCCAATTCCTAAACAGTACGGCGGTTCGGGAGGAGATTACATATCTTATGCGATAGCCGTAGAAGAGCTTTCAAGGGTTTGTGCAACAACGGGTGTTATTTTAAGCGCACATCTTTCACTCGCTTGTGCTCCTATATTAAAGTATGGAACGGAAGATCAAAAGCAAAAATATCTTGTTCCAATGGCAAAAGGTGAAATAATCGGTGCATTTGGTCTTACTGAACCAAACGCAGGAACGGACAGTGCAGGACAGCAAACTACGGCTGTTCTTGACGGTGATGAGTATGTTCTTAATGGAAGCAAGGTTTTCATAACAAACGGCGGACAAGCGGGAATATACGTTATCTTTGCGATGACTGATAAAACAAAAGGTAATAGAGGAATAAGCGCATTTATCGTTGAAAGCACAGCGCCAGGATTTTCAATCGGTAAGATTGAACATAAACTGGGAATTAAGGGCAGCTCGACAGCTGAACTTGTTTTCACGAACTGCAGAATTCCTAAAGAAAATCTACTGGGCAACCTAAACGGCGGATTCAAAGTTGCGATGACAACGCTTGACGGCGGTCGTATCGGTATTGCTGCACAGGCACTTGGTATTGCGCAGGGTGCTATGGATGAGACTGTTAAATATATGAAACAGCGTGTTCAGTTCAAAAAGCCCATCGCTTCCTTCCAAGGTTTACAGTGGATGGTCGCAGAAATGGAAACTAAAATTACTGCTGCAAGACACCTTCTTTATTACGCAGCATGGGCAAAAGAAAACATGCCTTCCTTCTCAAAAGAAGCTGCTATGGCTAAACTCTACGCTTCAGAGGTAGCTATGGAAGTTACCACAAAAGCAGTTCAGCTTCACGGTGGATACGGATACACAAGAGATTATCCGGTAGAGCGCATGATGAGAGATGCTAAGATTACCGAAATCTACGAAGGAACATCAGAAGTTCAGAAGATGGTTATCGCAGCATCGGTTTTCGGTAGATAATGAAGGGAGAAATATAAATGACTTTTAAAATATTAGTGCTTGCTAAGCAAGTGCCGGATACAAATGAAATAAAGATCAATCCCGATACGGGAACACTTATAAGAGACGGCGTTCCAAGCATCCTTAATCCCGACGATGCAAACGCACTCGAGGAAGCTCTTCGCATAAAGGACATGTACGACGATGTAACGGTTACGGTCGTGTCGATGGGTCCGCTTCAGGCAAAAGATATGCTTATTGAATGCCTTGCTATGGGCGCAGATGATGCAATTCTTCTAAGTGACAGAGCGGTTGGCGGCTCGGATACATGGGCAACTTCAAACGCACTTACTGCTGTTGTAAAGAAAATCGGAAGCTATGATCTCATTTTTGCAGGACGCCAAGCTATTGACGGAGATACAGCGCAAGTTGGTCCGCAGATTGCAGAAAAGCTTAACTTGCCACAGGTAACATATGTAAAAGAGTGCAAGATTTCTGACGATAGAAAGAAAATTACGGTAAAAAGAGCACTTGAAGACGGTTATGAAGTGATTGAAATCAACACTCCTTGCCTGCTTACAGCTATCAAAGAGCTGAATCAGCCAAGATACATGAGTGTTCCCGGAATATATAGTGCAGTTGATACTGAAATTACAGTTTGGGGCGCAAACGATGTTAATGTTGATAAGACGATTGTAGGTCTTAAAGCATCTCCGACGAACGTTTTCAAATCATTTACGCCAAAGCCCAAGGCAAAAGGTGAGATGATTGAAGGCGAGTGTGCCGAAGATTTTGCTCAAAACCTGCTTGTTGCGCTTAAAGGCAAGCAAATAATATAAGGGAGACACATAAAAATGACAAATTTTAGCGAATATAAAAACATATGGGTTTTTGCTGAACAAAGAGCAGGAAAACTAATGGATGTTTCTCTTGAGCTTGTTGGCGAAGGCTACAGACTTTCAAGAGATCTCGGAAATGACTCAAAAGTGTGCGCGCTTTTAGTTGGAAACAACACACATGAGCTGGCAACGCAGCTGTTTGAAGCGGGAGCGGATGCTGTATACAACATCGAAAATGAGCTTCTTGAAAACTTCACAACAGACGGTTACACATGCGTTATTGAGCAGGCGATAAATCTGCACAAGCCTGAAATAGTTCTTTTTGGTGCAACTCACATTGGAAGAGACCTAGCGCCAAGAGTAGCAGCAAGACTCGACACGGGCCTTACAGCTGACTGCACAAAACTTGACGTAAATATGGGTAAATACATCGATTACCTTGAAAAATATACAACTTGCAATACGTCAAAGATGGAAAGAGACGACCCGCACACAGGACTTAAACAAACAAGACCTGCATTTGGCGGAAACCTTATGGCTACAATCGTTTGCCCGAACACAAGACCGCAGATGTCTACAGTAAGACCCGGTGTTATGAAGAAAAGGGAGACTGTAGCGGGTGCAACGGGAGAAATCATCAATGTTGAAGTAAATATTTCAGCTGCTGATATCAGAACTAAAGTACTTGAAATAGTAAAATCCGCTAAGGAAATTGTATCACTTACAGATGCAGAGATTATCTGCTCAGGCGGAAGAGGCGTTGGCGACGCTGCAGGTTTTGAAATCATCAAACAACTTGCAGAAAAAGTCGGAGGCGTTGTCGGTTCCTCAAGAGCTGCTGTAGACTCGGGTTGGATTGATCACGCGCATCAAGTAGGACAGACGGGCACGACAGTTAGTCCGAAAATCTACTTTGCTTGCGGAATTTCAGGAGCTATCCAGCATCTGGCAGGCATGCAGGGGTCGGATGTTATCATTGCGATCAATAAAGACGCTGACGCTCCTATATTCAGTGTAGCAAATTTCGGAATCGTCGGAGATTTGTTTGATGTCATTCCCGAGATTATTAAAAATTGGGACAATGCTGAAGCTCTTGCGGATGCAAAAGCGTAGGAAATAAACTTCGGGTACAGTTTCATATAAGTGAAAATTGAACTTATGAGTATTTAAAAAATAAAGTCGCACTGCGTAAAAGGTGTGGCTTTATTTTATCACAATAAAAATTGGAATTTATTAAATAGACAAGGATTTTAATTAATCCTAAATTAATTAATTAGTAAAAATTAATTAAATGTGAATAAAAACAATATAATGTCAGAATGATGTTTTTCTGTAAATAAAGCGATTTATTTAAAAAAATATTACTTAATCAAAATAAATATACAAAAACACAAAACGAAAGAAACGAAAGATAATAAAAAATCAATAAATACAAAAAACGAAACATAAAGAAACTTAAATGCCAAAAAATGAAAAAAAGTGTTGACAAAATGACAGTTATGAAATATAATTTATACATAAACAACCTACGAGTAAATCAGAAAATATAAATATTGAAGCGAGGAACAAGCATGTCCGTATTAAACTTTAAACGAAACGCTGAACTTGAAGTTATATCATGTGGAAGAGCCGGGATCGATTTAAACACTCAGAAATTGAATTGTGCATTTAAAGACAATGACACGTACAAGAAAACTGTTGGAGGATCGCCCGCGAATATTGCGCAAGGTCTCGCAAAATTGGGTGTAAAAACCGGATTTATCGGAAAAGTTTCGGGCAACGGCATGGGCGACTACATTAAAGAGGTTTTTGAAACTGCAGGGATTGATACAAAAGGGCTTATCTTCGACAAAACGGGAGCGCCTAACTGCGTAGCGATTACGGAAATTTTAGCACCTTTTAACAGCGGATCATACTTTTATCGCAATGGTACTGCGGATCTTTTGCTAAATGAGAGCGAAATTTCTGAAGAGTATGTAAAAAATGCAGCATGTGTAATTATTTCAGGAACAGCTCTTTCAAGCTCTCCTTCAAGAGAAGCGATGTATAAAATAGCAGAATATGCTAACAAACACAACACAATGCTTGTGATGGATATCGATTTTAGACCGTTTGGTTGGGTTTCGAAAGTTGAGACGTCAATCTATTATAATGATATGCTAAGCCGCTGCGATGTAAT
>CAYJIQ010000051.1:3623-5656 GCA_964370275.1 uncultured Christensenellaceae bacterium | reverse complement strand
AAACAAAGACAGTGCGCTCAGTGCAAGAACCTTCCTTGATAAAAGAGCACAGCTTGTAATCGTTAAGGACGGAGAACATGGTTCGATTGCACATACCAAAGATGGAAACACCGTTGCATGTTCGGTAATCGAAGTAGACATAAAGAAAACATTCGGCTCGGGAGATGCGTACGCTTCAGGTCTTATGTATGGATTGCTCAGAGACATGGAGCTTATAGATGCTATGAGATTTGGAAGCGCGTGTGCGGCAATAACGCTCACAGGAATGAGCTGTGCAGAAGCTATGCCGAATGTAAAACAGACAGAAGAATTTCTAAAAGTCAGCACCTTTAAAAAAATATAGCTAGCTTTTACGCGAAAGGCAAAATAATGATATACGAGCATATATGTAAAGCAGCAAAGGGATATGGCTTTGTTGCGGGGTTTAATGTCTTTGGATATGAAGACACACTTGAACTGGTAAGGGCGGCTGAAGATGTGAATGCGCCGATACTGCTTATGACAAATAGGGATGCTTCAAATGTCATGGACATTGAACACTGGGCTAAAATGTTGGGTTCTATAGCAAACAGGAGCAAGGCTGTTGTCGGAGTGCACTTAGACCACTGTAGCGATTTGCAAAGAGTTCTTAATGCGATTGACTACGGATATACGTCTGTTATGTACGACGGAAGCAAGCTTCCGATTGAGCAGAACATTGAAAACACGAAAAAAGTAGTCGATTATGCACACAAAAGGGGAGTAATCGTCGAAGCTGAAATTGGTAATGTTCCATACAGCGACCTCGGTCAGACGAATATTGAACTTTCAAGTGTAGAAGAAGCAATTAAAATAGCAAATGAGTCGGGCGTCGACATGTTGGCGGTTTCTGTCGGTAACATACACAGACTTACAGAAAAAGCGGCAAACTTGAACTTTGAACTTTTAAAGGAGATTCAAGATGCAATAGACATTCCTCTGGTTATCCACGGAGCAAGCGGGATAGCACCGGACGACTTTGAAAAGCTAAAAGAGTACGGAGTAGGTAAAATAAACGTGGGGACGTCTATAAGGATGACTTTTGGACAAACGCTAAGGGAACAGTTTGAACAAAACCCAAATGAATTTGACAGGCTGAAGTTATTTGCTGCACCTCGTGAGGCAGTATACAAAAAAGCTTGTGAAATATTAAAGAACATATCCGGAAAGGAAATTAAGTAATGAAGATCAAACAAAACGGCGATTTTGCAAAGGGTTATAATTCAATTACGGAACTCGATGGTAAGCACAGTGACATGATGATGGATTTTGGAATCTTAGAGCTTGGTGCCGGCGAAACTTTCGTTGATGAAAAGCCGCTTGAGAGAGTAATAACAATTTTGAGTGGAGAGATGAAGGTTGATTGGGATGGAGGCAGCGTCACAGTAGCTCGTGACTACTGCTTTGACGACAATCTTTGGTGCATAAACCTTCCTTCAAATGCTAAGCTTACTTTGACCGGTATTGCAGACAATACTGAGATTGTGGTTGTAAGAACTGAAAATGAAAAAGATTTCGATGTATTCATATACGAAAAAGAAAAGATTACGAATGAAATTAGGGGTAAGGACACAATGCAGGACTGCGGAAGACGTATTGTGAGAACTGCAATGGACGTTCGCCTTACACCACATTCAAACATCATGTTTGGTGAGGATGTTCATTTCCCGGGTAGATGGGCAGGATTCCCATCACACCATCATGAACAGCCTGAAATATATTACTACAAGTTCTGGCCTGAAACCGGTTTTGGACTAGCTAAAATGGGTGACGAAGGTGTTTTACTTGAACAAAACGACACAGTGACAATTCCTCCAAGTGTAGATCACCCACAGGTTGCTGCACCCGGATATGCAATGTATTTTTTCTGGGTAATACGTCATTTAGAAGGAAATCCTTACGTTAAACCCACATTCGATCCTTTACACACTTGGGCAGAAGAACCGGGCGCAAAATATTGGCCTGATAATATTTAGGAGGAAATTAATGAAAACAGTGAAATTAACAGTAGCGCA
>CAYJIQ010000051.1:1637-3613 GCA_964370275.1 uncultured Christensenellaceae bacterium | reverse complement strand
GTAAAGTTCCTGATGAACCAGTACATCGATGTCGATGGTAAGCAGGAAAAGTTTGTCGGCGGTGTTATGGGAATATTCGGACACGGCAACGTTGTCGGAATGGGACAAGCACTCGAACAGTATAAAGATGAAATAACATATATACCCGGCAAAAATGAGCAAGATATCGCTCACGCATGTACAGGTTTTGCAAAACAGAGCAGAAGAAGAAAGATTTTCGCTTGCACAGCGTCTATCGGACCCGGATCGCTCAACATGGTTACAGCAGCGGGAACGGCTACTGTTAACAGAATCCCTGTTTTGCTCCTCCCTTCAGACACATATGCTGATAGACAGCCCGATCCAGTACTTCAGCAGATGGAAAATGAAGCTGACTATTCAATTAGTGTAAACGATGCTTTTAAAGCTGTTAGCAAATATTGGGATAGAGTATATCGTCCCGAGCAGCTTATGAGCGCACTTCTTAATGCATTTAGAGTATTAAGCGACCCGGCTCAGACAGGCGCATGCACAATTTGCTTGCCACAGGATGTTCAGGGTGAAAGCTATGATTACCCCGAAAGCTTCTTTGAAAAGAGAGTGTGGTATCTTGAAAGATCTATCCCCACACCCGAAAGCGTAAGCAGAGCGGTCGAGGCTATTTGCAATGCAAAGAAACCCGTTATCATCTCCGGTGGTGGCGTTAGATACAGCGAAGCGGGAGCAGAAGTTCTTGCATTTGCGAAGGAATTTAACATTCCTATTACTGAAACACAAGCGGGAAAAGGCGAAATCTCATACAAAGAGGATATCCACATGGGTTGTGCAGGAGTCTGCGGAACGCTAAGTGCAAACCTCATTGCAAAGGGTGCAGACCTTGTAATCGCTGTCGGAACTAAACTAAATGACTTTGTTACATGCTCGAAGGCTACATTCGGACACGACATAAAATTTGTCGGTGTGAACGTAAACAGGTTTGACTCTATGAAGATGGACGCTGTTTCGGTTGTGGCAGATGCAAAGGCCGGTATTACTGCACTTTGCGAAGCGCTAAAAGCAAAAGGCTACAAATCGGGATATACAACAGAATATAACGATGCAAAAGCAAAATGGACAGCAGAACTGGATAAACTTTCTAAGACAGAGCTTCCAAATGGACTTTCACAGACGAGAGTTCTTATGGAAATTAACAAAATGATGGACGAAAAAGATGTCATCGTAGTTGCTTCGGGAAGCCTTCCTTCGGACGTTGAAAGATTGTGGGAAGTTGCTGCACCGGGCGGATACCACATCGAATATGGCTTCTCCTGCATGGGATATGAAGTCGGCGCGGCGATGGGTGCAAAGGTTGCAGAGCCTGACAAGAACATCTACGCATTCATAGGCGACGGAGTATTCCACATGTCGCATAGTGAATTTGTTACATCAATTCAAGAGGGTAAGAAGATTAATGTTGTTGTATTTGACAACTGCGAACACGGTTGCATACATAATCTTCAGATGTCACAAGGTATGGACACTTTCGGAACGGTATTCAAATATCGCGATGAAAAAACTAACCAGCTTGTTGGCGACAGCGTGAAAGTTGACTTTGCAAAGATCGCAGAGGGCTATGGCGCAAAGAGCTACAGAGTAAATACTCTTGAAGATTTAAAAGCAGCATTTGAAGATGCTAAGAAGCAGACAGTTTCAACATTAATTGACATCAAAGTTCTTCCTCACACAATGACAGAAGGCTACGAAAACTTCTGGCGTGTAGGAACGGCGACTACCGCAACAAGCGAAAAGGTTCAAGCGGCAGGTAAAAAGATGCAAGAAATTGTAAGCAAACATAGAAAATACTAAAATATCGGAGGAATAAAATAATGAAAGTACAACTCGGTTGCGCACCAATTAACTGGTCAAATGACGATATCCACGAACTCGGTGGAGAGCTAACATATCAACAGTGCTTAAGTGAAATGGCACTCGCAGGCTACAAAGGCAGCGAAGGCGGA
>CAYJIQ010000051.1:0-1627 GCA_964370275.1 uncultured Christensenellaceae bacterium | reverse complement strand
AGAAGATACAATCGCAAGATTTAAAGAACACATGGACTACACATACGGTCTTGGCGCAAGAGTAATCGGCGTTGGTGAATGTGGCGTTACAGTTCACGGCGACATGAATATACCGATGCGCTCAAAGAGACCTATCCTTGACGACAAGCAGTTTGAAAGCCTTGCAAACGGACTAAACGAACTTGGAAAACTTGCTAAAGAAAAAGGTATGAAGGTTGCATTCCACGCACATGTAGGAACAGGCATCGAGTCAATTGAAGAAATCGACAGACTTATGGACATGACAGATTCTAACCTTGTATACCTTCTGTTTGATACAGGACATCTAACAATGGCGGGTGCAGACCCTGTTGCTGTTATCAAAAAGTACATTAACAGAGTCGGCCACATTCACGTTAAATACGTTAGAAGTGAAATAAAGAATAAGTCTGAAGCTGAAGATTGGTCATTCCTAAAAGGCGTATACAACGGCCAATTCACTGTCCCCGGTGACGGAGACATGGTAGACTGGGATGGAGTTTTCGGAACAATCAAAAACAGCGACTATGAAGGATGGATTGTTGTTGAAGCGGAGCAGGATCCTGCAAAGGCTGATCCCCTCGAGTACGCTCAAAAGGCAAGAAAGTACATGAACGAAAAACTCGGCGTTTAAGGAGAACATAGATAATGGTAAAAAAAGCGTTACATACCAAATCGATATATAGAAGCAACCTAATTTCAGATATGCGTATTGCTGCAGAAGCAGGATTTCAAGCAGTTGAAATAGTAGGTACCAAAATAATGAACTTCCTAGAAGCAGGCTATACATCAGCAGATGCTAAAGCGCTTCTAGATAAATACGGCCTTGAGATGGTGAGCGTGGTTGACATTGCACATGTTGAGCGCACAGAGCCCGAAGAGGTAGAGAGACTAAGAAGAGAAGCAGAAATTTTCTCTAAGTTTGCAAATGACCTCGGTTGCACACACATTCAGCTTGTTCCTCTTCTTGCACACGCAGGAAAACCTTGGGAAGAAGTTAAAAAGCTTACTGCAAGCAGTGTAAACCAAATACTTGACATCGGTAAGCCGTATGGAATTCAGTTCCAGCTTGAGCCGGTATCCTGGTCGCCGATAAACTCGCTTTCTAAGAGCCTTGATTTCATCGAATACACAGGAAGAGACAACCTCGGAATGGTTATCGACTTCTGGCACCTTTGGTACGGAGCTGAAACAACTCCTGAAGAAGTTGCAGCGCTTGATAAGAATCTAATCTGCAACATTCACTTCTGCGACGGCACAAGAAATGAGCCGGGAACAGAGTGTGACGAAGAAATACTCCGTGGAGTATATGCAGGAGAAGGTTCAATCAACATGAAGGAATGGATTGACGCTGTTCGTGCAACAGGTTACGACGGATATTGGTCATATGAACTTGTTAGCAGAAAGCATTGGGAAGCAGACACAAAAGAAGTTGCTGAAACATGCAAAAAAATTCTTGATAAATACTTAGACTAGGAGAGCATGAATGTTTAACGAAGAACTACATTTTGATAATCCCATTAGATGGGGTATGGTCGGCGGTGGCAGAGGTAGCCAGATTGGTTACATTCACAGAGCTGCTGCAAAAAGGGATGGGCTGTTTCAATTC
>CAYJIQ010000050.1:0-10282 GCA_964370275.1 uncultured Christensenellaceae bacterium | reverse complement strand
AATAACATCGTCTGCACGGCCTACGTACCAATAATATCCCTTTTCATCTTTCCATGCGACATCGCCCGTTCGGTAAACGCCGTCCTTCCACTGCTTTTCGGTACTCTCCTTTGACATGTCGTATCCGGTAAACAGTCCCGTCGGAATGGTGTCTCCCGTGAGAATGCAAATCTCGCCTGCCTCACCTACGGGACATTCGTTGTTGTCCGCATCTAAAATCTTGATGTTGTATACCGGATTGGGCTTGCCGAGCGAGCCGACTTTGGGTTCCATCCACACGAAGTTGCCGATTGCGATAACCGTCTCGGATTGTCCGAAGCCTTCGTTTATCTCAAGCCCCGTTGCCGCCTTAAACTGGTCAAACACCTCGGGGTTTAAAGCCTCGCCAGCAGTCGTGCAATACTCCATTGCCGAGAGGTCGTAGTTTGCGAGATCTTCCTTAATAAGGTAGCGCAACACCGTCGGCGGAGCGCAGAATGTGACTATTTTGAACTTTTCTAAGATTTTAAGCAGGTCTTCGGGGACGAACTTGTCAAAGTCGTATACGAAAATCGTAGTCTCACCCAGCCACTGACCATAAAACTTGCCCCATGCGCACTTCGCCCAGCCCGAATCGGAAACAGAAAGGTGGAGCTTGTCTTTTTTGACGTTGTTCCAATATACCGCTGTTGAGATGTGTCCCAATGGGTATCTGAAGTTGTGGGTAACGATTTTGGGCATTCCCGTCGTTCCCGAGGTGAAGAATATGAGCATAGTATCTTCGTTGTCGTTTGGCACTCGCTCCCAATTTTCGCTTGCAGACTCAACGCCCTTTTCGTAGCTTTGCCAACCTTCGCGTTCGCCCTTGACGAGGATTTTAGTCTTGAGCGTCGAACATGCCGGCGAAGCGAGGTCTACTTGGTGCGCTATGTCGTCCTGAGCGGTCGCGATTATAGCGACAACCTTTGCCGCATCACATCGGTACTCAATGTCCTTTTTAGTAAGTTGGTGCGAGGCGGATATGAGAATTGCGCCCATTTTGTGAAGGGCAAGTGCGCTCACCCAATATTCGTAGTGTCGCTTTAAAAGGCACATAACGGCGTCGCCTTTTTTTATTCCGAGCGACGTAAAAAAGTTAGCCGCTTTGTCTGTTAGTTGTTTCATCTGAGCAAATGAAATTTGCACGACATTTCCGTCAAGATCCGTCCAGACCATAGCTGTGTGGTCGCCCTGTTCTTCTGCGAGTACGTCCATTACGTCGTATGCAAAGTTAAAACCCGCGGGGGGAGTAATCTTAAAGTTGTCGCAGTAATCTTTATACGAGGTGAAGCCGGTTGTGGAAAATCTCTCGTACATTAGCTTTCGTTGTTCCATAAATTCCTCCGAATATAATATTATTTCTCAATTATCGCCAAAAATGTACATGGTTTATCGCCGATGCACTGCATTGCATGTGGGTAGGAAGAGTCAAAATAAAGAGAGTCTCCCTTTTTTAGAGTCAAAACTTCTTCTTCGATCAAAACTTTCATGCTACCGCTTAAAATGTAGTTAAATTCATGTCCGGTGTGCGCCTTTTTATGCGTCGTCGCCGCCACATCGCTTGGAGAAACCGTGACGACAAAAGGTTCAAACCGCTTGTCTTTAAAGAGTGCCCCAAGGTGGCGATATTCATATTCCTTGCGCCTTTGCACAGTGACACCTTCGCCCGAGCGTACGTGGCAGTACATGGAAAGGCGTGTGCTCTCTCCTCTTAATAAATCTGTAATGTCCACTCCGAGCTTTTCGGCGGCGGTGTAGAGAAAACTGATGTTAAACTCGAGCATACCCTTTTCGTATTTAAGATACTGTTCTTCGGAGATACCAAGCTCTTTTGCCATCTCCTCTGTGGAAACCTCCATAATTTCTCTTAATGCGGAAAGTCTTTCGGCAATACCTTCAATCTTATCCATAAAAATTCCTCCGATGTATTTGTAATGAATAGTTCTTCGACATTATACTACAATTTAGTGATTTTTTCAACAGTTTGTTCCATTTATACGGCAGATATAACTTTTGGTCGTCGATAGTTTTTTTTGGTGATTTCATTTTTTCAAATCAATTGGCAAAAAGTCAAAATATTTTGAATTTACGTATTGACATATTTCGATACAAGTGATAGACTTTAAACAAAGAGGAGGTGGCTGCATGACACATAACGAGAAGATAGCAAAAACTTTTAAAGCGTTTTGCGACCCGAATAGGCTGTCTATATTAAATTTACTTCAGCACGGAGAAAAGTGTGCGTGTGAGCTATTAGAACAAATGTCTATCGGACAACCGACACTTTCGCATCACATGAGAATTTTGTGCGATGCAGAAATAGTAACTTCAAGAAAGCTCGGCAAGATGACTTTTTATTCTATGGACAAAAGCGGAGTGGAGCAGGCTAAAGATATGTTAAATAATGTTACGACGGTTATAGACGAAGAACCTTCAGCATATCTTAACAATACGTGCAACGCTTGCTAAAAGCTCATTGAGCATAACATTTTAAGTATGCACGGGAGTTGTGTGCGCAAACGTATCGACATATTGCGATATATAAAAAGGAGAACTAAATTATGGGTGTTTGGGATTTTATACAGGATCAAATCCTTGGGATGCAGTGGCTAAACGACTTGATGGGCTCGATGCTCACGGCGTTTGGAATGGATATAACGAGCCAAGTGGGGGCAAGTGTTCACTTTTTTCTCTATGATGTAATAAAGATTTCAATACTTCTATGCACGCTGATCTTCGTGATCTCCTACATACAAAGCTACTTTCCTCCCGAAAGGAGCAAGCGGATTTTAGGAAGGTTTAAAGGCGTGGGTGCAAGGATAATCTCGGCACTGCTGGGGACGGTTACACCGTTTTGCTCGTGTTCGTCCATACCGCTGTTTATCGGGTTTACAAGCGCTAAGCTGCCGGTCGGTACGACATTTTCGTTTTTAATCTCCTCGCCTATGGTAGACCTCGGCTCGCTAATTTTGCTAATGAGCATTTTCGGCTGGCAAGTCGCCATCGTATACGTGATATTCGGTCTTGTAATTGCCGTCGTCGGAGGAACTATCATAGACAAGTTGGGGATGGAAAAATACGTCGAAGATTTCTCGCTATCTGCGGGCGGCGTGGACATCGAGAGTCCCGAGCTTACTAAAAAAGATAGGGTTATATTTGCAAAGGACGCTATGCTAGACACCTTTAAACGGGTAATACTCTACATATTAATCGGTGTGGGAATCGGTGCAGCTATTCACAACTGGATTCCGGCAGAGTGGGTAGAGGCGGCTCTTGGGTCAAACAATCCGTTTTCGGTTCCTCTTGCAACTGCTGTGGGTGTGCCGATGTATGCGGATATATTCGGAACAATACCTGTTGCGGAAGCACTTTTTGCAAAGGGCGCACAGCTTGGAACTATACTCTCTTTCATGATGGCGGTTACGACTCTCTCGCTTCCCTCGATGATTATGCTAAAGCGTGCTGTAAAGCCAAAACTTTTAGCGGTGTTTATCATAATTTGCGTGGTAGGAATCATACTTGCAGGATATACGTTTAACCTGCTTCACGCTTGGTTTTTAATGTAAGATAACAAGAATATAATAAAAAAACAGGAGAATAATAATATGGGACTTTTTGGTAAGAAGAAAAAACAGGAATGCGATTGTGGTGGAGCTTGCGAACCACAGGTACAGGAACCGACAGAATGCGATTGCGGCGGAGCTTGCGAACCGCAGGTACAGGAACCGGCGGAATGCGACTGCGGCGGAGCTTGCGCAGCACCGGCTCAAAACACGGAGGCGACAGCAAAGTTTATCGTTCTTGGCTCGGGTTGCAAAAAATGCTATCAGCTCGAAGATGCAACAAAAGAGGCGTTAAAGGAACTTGGAATAGATGAAGAAGTCTTGCATATCACCGACATGGCAAAGATTGCAGCATACGGCGTGATGAGCGTACCTGCACTAGTTGTAGAGGGCAAAGTCGTTTCGATGGGCAAAGTGCTAAAGTCAAAAGACATTGTCAAATTGCTCAGTAAGTAAAGAACACCCAAAAAAGACAAAAAACAGGCTGTCCCGGGAAATGGGAACAGCCTGTTTTTTTAAACAACAAGGTTCTGGGGTGCCCGTTCGCAATCATGATTGTGGCAACGGGTCAGGTTCTTTTTTTATAGAAATTCAAATGTCTCAGGATCCGGCCCGCAAATGAGTTCGTTTCTGTCAAGCGACACAATTTTTTGCATGTCCTCGGCTGAAATCTCAAAGTCGAAGATGTCTGCGTTAGAGATTATTCTATCTTTGTGAACAGACTTTGGAATGACGAGAACCTCCATCTGAACAGCAAATTTCAGCACCAGCTGGGCTACGTTTTTGTTGTATTTCTGTGCAAGCTCCAAGAGCTGCGCATCCTTGAAAACTGCTCCTCGCACGAGTGGTGAATTACCCTGATACGCAATTTCGTTTTGTTTGCAATATTGACGAAGCTCAGGTCTTTGCAGATATGGGTGAAATTCCATTTGATTTACAGCGGGAACGACTTCGCACTCGTCGATGATTCTTTTGATCCAAGGCTCATAGAAATTTGAAATGCCGATTGCACGTATGCGCTTTTCCTTATAAAGCCTCTCCATAGCCTTCCAGGTATCCACATATTTGTCCTTGTTCGGAACCGGCCAGTGAATGAGGTATAAGTCTAAATATTCCAAGTCTAATTCTTTAAGACTATTCTCAAATGCCTTTAGTGTGTTGTCGTAGCCCTGCATATCGTTCCACACCTTAGAGGTTATAAAAAGCTCCTCCCTCGCAACGTTGCACTGCTTTATTCCTTCGCCGACGCCTCGCTCGTTCTCGTAGATGGTAGCGGTGTCGATGAGTCTGTATCCGGCATCAACTGCATCGACTACGCAACTTGCAGTCTCTGCTCCCTCTGCCAAATAAACGCCGAGCCCAAAATACGGCATTTGAACTCCGTTATTGAGCGTCAATGTGTCCTTAATACTGTTTATCATAATCCCTCCGTTTAAGCCAGCATGTAGCTCGCATTGTTTTTTATGTAGTGTAAAATAGTTTGCATGATGAGAGAATGTCCGTTTTCGTTTGGGTGAATTCCGTCGATGCACATGAGTGATCTAAAGTCCTCCTGCATCAAAAACGCGCTTCGTATGTCGATAATGTGGGAGTGAGTAATGGTTGCTACCCTTTCTATTGCGCGAGAATACCTTTCGTGCCACCAGTAAATTCTGCTAACGTCACCTAACCACTTTAATATCTGAGTGGCTTTGCTTTCGTCTCCGCCGGTAAACCACTTAAAATATCTCGGCGCGTCGAGCGGGGGCAAGTTTAAAAGTACGGGCGTTTTTTCGCGCTCGCGGATGTCGCAAACCAGCTTGCCCAGCGCATCTTCGAACTTTTCAAGCTCGGTGTGCGGTCTGTGGTCGCTTTCGGGGTTGTTTGCAATTACATCCCAGTCAAAATCGCAGTCGTTTCCTCCAAATTCAATGAGGACGACGTCTGGGTCGACAGTTTCAATTTTTCTCTTTGCCATGTTTAGAGCCTGCATAAGTGTGCTTCCGAACCTCGAGACGTTTGTAACGGATAGTTTTAATTTCTTAGAGAGTTCACCAATAAAACCGTTTCCTGCGGGACAGTAGCGTTGCTTGTCCTCGTTGTAAATAATTCCCTTTGCGAGGGAATCTCCCACGACCAAAATATTGCTTACATCCATAATGCACCTCGTAAAATAGTATTGATAATTCCTGTAAAGTGAGTTGCATATTTTAAAGAGTTAAGTGCATTATGTACTTAACTCTCTAAGGTGTCCTTTGTAGTTCGCTAGCCCTGTGTGGAAGTTCTTAGCTGTGCGTGTACCATAAAGCGTCTTGAATCAGATCCTTCGTCTGTACACGTGGAAAGCGTTAAAATCTGAGTTGCTTCGGCGTCTGCACCGATATTTTGTTTAAATTCATCAAAGTATGTCGGGTCAAATGATTCTGCGGTAAAAACGAAATTGTCTGTATCCGTATCCTCATAGGACACAATGTCGTAGACCCTAAGTGTTCCGTCAAGCGCAACTATCGTTATAGTGGGATATTTTTCAAGATGACCCTCTTCGAGGTATTTGTCGAGCGACCCAAACATCGTGCCGTTGTTTGCGTTGTGACCGTGAATTAAGATGTGTTGGTCGTCTATGCTCGGGCTTCTAAAATCCGTAAAGACAGCGCCCAATCTGTTGTATTCGCCGTCAAATCCCATTGTGAGATAGTCTGAGTTGTCTGCACTTTGGAGCACCGGATAGTCAACAGTTCCGTCTGAGGTGTTGAGCCAGCCCCAATAATCAGGATTTTGTGCCAGAAGTTCGTCGGACATCGCTTTGTTTTGCGCTATCATCTCGGCCGTCAAATCCACATATGATGTGCCGTCTTCGGGGACAAATGTTTGAAAAGTATATGCATTTCGCAGTTCATCGTATTGGCTGGAAGAAGCCATATCTTCGTTTAATATTCCCATAATCTGGATAACTGCAAAGGTAAGCACTCCGAGCGAGAATACGATTGCGACAATGAAAATTATCTTAGTAAAGAGGCTCTTTTTTGGCGGCGCCGTTTTATTTGGCGAAGCGCTATTTTCCTGCGGCGGTTGTCCGAGCGGAGCGTTAGTGTTTCTTGCGCTGCGGGAATCGGTGTTTCTTGGGCTTGCGCCGCTTGCGAAGTCTGCATTAAGTTCGCTCTGGTCTTGTCGGGTGTTTTGCCCGCGCGAGGGCTGTGCTCCCGCTGCTGAATGAGGGGTGATTCTTCTTGAACCTGCTTGTGTGGGGGGGGCAGCAGAACTTGTGGGTTGTGCGGCGCTTCTGGTTGGAGGCGCAATGCTTCTAGAAGTCGATTGCTGTGTTCCCGGTCTTTGCAGTGGCCTTGAGCCAGTCGTGTTGCTTCTGTCTATATCCATTTTCATTCTCCTCTATCCGAGAGAAACTCTCTGATACTCTATAGCTCGTAAATTATACCAAAAAAAAAGAGTATTGTAAACCAATGTATAATTTGTTTAAAAAAACTACACACAAAATATACAAGAATGTAATACATTGGTTTACAAAATCAATTAGTCTGAAAAACTTTGCAGTATCTTTTAGATAGCGACGCCCGTTCGATCTTGGACAAAATCTTTTACGTCATTTTGTTCCATCTCAAGGACATATGCAAATTCTTCTCTGATCAACCTGCTTGCGTCCTTTAAAAAACGCTCATCAGAGGCGTGTAGCTTTTTCTTTTGTGGCCTAAGCTCTTCTCTTCTTCTGAAAAGCATATTTACCATCTCAAAAAGCGACTTGTGTTCACCGTTTTTAAGTGTTTGGTTAAATGAGTCAAGGCGTTTAGCGTCGTCTTCTATCCAGCACTGTTGGCCGGGAGAAAACATATCTATCTCGCTCATGACCTGTTCCTTTGATATGACTCTTCGCATTTTGCCCGTGAGGTCTTCGTTTTCCACGGGGACAAATATTTCAAAAGAATCTGTGTACACCGGTTTTAGTACGTAATATTTGGAACTTTTTGCTCCAAACGACTGTGTTGCAATTTCGATCACTCTGCAAACACCATTCATGCCGTACAATACAGCATCATCTACTTCATACATTGCGTAACTCCTATTTAATACTTCCAATAGAGATAATTTTTTGAGCACCATTTAGTTCTTTATCCCTTAGTTGGGAGCGCGTGAAGGCTATGATTGTATTGTTACCAAATTCTTCATATCTTATTCTAACACACTTTGACGAAATATTCAAGGAGTATTTGGGATTGAGTACATCTTTAGTCGATGATGTTTTGCTTGGTGGAAAAAGTGTCGGTGAGCATTGCGATAAATTCAGCGTTTGTGGGTTTTCCCTTGTTTGCGTCGATGGTGTAGCCGAACATTCGGTCTATGTATGCAACGTCGCCTTTTACCCATGCACTTTCAACGGCGTGCCGTATGTTTCGCTCAACACATGCGACTGTGGTGCCAAAGTTTTGTGCAATATCGGGGTAAAGCTTAGTAGAGAGGGATTTTGTTAGCGTCGCATCCTTGCAGGTGCGCGCAATTGCGTATTTTAAAAATGTGTAGCCTTTTAGCCTGGGCGAAATTCCCATTTTAAAAAGCATGTGTGCGACATCCGTTTTATTTGTATATCGCTCGCTAATCAGTTCGTTAAGTCTGCTTTCAAAGACTTCGTAGCTCACAGGCCTCGAAAATATGTGGTCTATTCCGCATTCTTTTGATTGCTTTACCACAAAGTCTCCGACCACGGGCGCGTAGAGCACGATGATTGTCTTACCTGTCGGGTCGTGTTCTTTGATAGTTTCTGCTATCTCAAATCCATCGTATATGGGTAAAACAAGCGAAACTATCACTATATCCGGTTTGTTCTCTGAGTACTCCTCAAGTGATTTTCTCGGGTCGGGAACGGGAATAAAGTCGTCCAACCATTCTGTCTTTTTTACGTAATCACTTAACATGAGGAGTTGACTTCTATCTTCGTCAACTGCCATAACACTGAAAGTCATTTTTCCCTCCATAATACATTCGATATTTTATTATACAAGGGTTTATGCGATTTTTCAAGTGTAATTGTTAAATTAGTACCTATAAATTTACCAATTCATCATTTCCAGCATCCAATCTGCATATATTCCGTAGCCTCTGGTCGGGTCGTTTACAAATACATGCGTCACGCAACCGACGAGTTTTCCGTCCTGCAAAATCGGAGAACCGCTCATTCCTTGGACGATTCCGCCTGTTTGAGACAAAAGCTCGCTGTCTGTTATGTTTATGACAAAGCTCTTTATTTCGGGGGATGATTGGTCTTTTGTGCTCTCGATAACGCAGCTGTATTCCTTAACTTCGTTTCCGTCCACAGTGCAAAGAAGCGTAGCTTCACCAAGGGCAACTTCGTTCATGGGAAGGACGCTCACCGCGCTTGACATGTCAAGCTCTGCCAAGTTTTGAACTTCGCCGTAAATTCCAAAGTCGCTGTTTATTATGAGCTCGCCCACCGCTTGTGAGTTTTGATCAAAAAAACCTTTAAGCTCGCCGGGCTCGCCTTCCTGTCCGGGTATAATGTCTAAAATCTCGCTAAATACGATCTCGCCTTCCTTTACGCTAAGCTGTTTGCCTGTGTCTACATCGGTAATCGCATGTCCCAATCCGGCAAATCGCATGGTTTTTGGGTCTATGAAGGTCATGGTGCCCACTCCTGCCGTCGAATCGCGAACCCAAACGCCTATCTTCATTTTTTCGTCTGCCGTATCAAGAACGGGGGTGATGGTCATGTCAAAAACATCGCCGTTTCTGTTAATCGTAACCGAGATTTCGCCCGATATGTCGTTTATAAGCTCGGTCAGATGTTCGCTGTTGCGTATAACATGCCCGTTTACCTCTTCGATGATGTCGCCCGAAAGAAGCCCTGCTTCCTTTGAAGGGTTTATATATCCGTCCTGCGTCAAAATATCGCTTCCGCCCACAACAAGTGCGCCGTTTGTATATAGCATAACGCCGATGCTCTGTCCGCCGGGGATTAGCTTGCGCTCCTCTTCTACGGTTACTGTTATCTCTTTAACGGGAATAATTCCAAAAAGTTCCAACTGTAAAACCGTCTCGCCCGAATTTTTTGTGCCTATCTCAAGCGAGGAAAAGTTTTGCCCGGCTACGTCTGCCAAAGAGTTTCCGTTCAAAGTTATGACATCCACGCTTCCCTCGTCGCTCGCACTGAGTGTAAGAGGAAAGGATGTATCAAGTGTGTGCAAACTTCCTGTGCTGAGAATCATTTCCGAGGGAATGCTCTGCATTGCGACAATTCCCGTAACGAGCAAAAATCCTGAAATTACGGCAATAACCACCAAAATTAACGCAAAAGAGTATTTTAATATTTTCACAAGCAACGCTCCTAATCTCATTTTTGTCGCAAATCGTAAAGACAAGCTGAAATTAGTATGAGAAGCCTGAGAATTTTTATTCTGAGTAAGTATTGATAATTTTACAAATTTTAGAAATTATAAATTTTCGTCGTCCGAGCTTTGAGCGTCGTCAACCTCACCGTCGTCCGAACCGGGAGCATCGTCGCCGGCGTCGTCTGAGTTTTGAGCGTCGTCAAGTTCGCCGTCGTCCGTGCCCGTTTGAGTCTGTTCGGGAGTGGGAGAGGGCTCGGGAGCGAGGTAGGTCGGCTTTGAAACCGAGATTACGTCTATAGTCCCGGTGGCAATTCCATTTTCGCTAAGTGCCGTCAAAATATCACCGATTCTTGAAATTTTCGCGGGGAT
>CAYJIQ010000049.1:0-10370 GCA_964370275.1 uncultured Christensenellaceae bacterium | reverse complement strand
CATTTCACATTCGTTAAACTTCCAGCCGGGCGACTGGTCGCGGTCGTCGATTTCAACTCTGATTCCCGCCTGTTTAAACATCGCAAAGAGTTCATCCGCCTTTTCCATAACCCCCTCTTTGTGAGCGGCAACGGGGATAAACATAAGCTGTGTCGGTGCAACCTTTGGCGGAAGTTTTAGCCCGCGGTCGTCTCCGTGAACCATGATAAGCCCGCCGATCATGCGCGTCGACGTTCCCCAAGAAGCCTGCCAAGCATATTTTTGCTTTCCGTCCTTATCGAGATATTGTATGTCGAAGCCTTTTGAAAAATTCTGGCCTAAGTTATGCGAAGTTCCCATCTGTAGCGCGCGCCCATCCTGCATAAGCGCCTCCATTGTATATGTATGAACAGCACCCGCAAATTTTTCCTTTTCGCTCTTTTGCCCCGTAACAACAGGAATTGCGAGGACGTTTTCGGCAAACTCACGGTAAACTTCGAGCATAGTCTGCGTCTCTTGCTCGGCTTCCTCTGCTGTAGCATGAGCTGTGTGTCCTTCCTGCCACAAAAACTCAGAGGTTCTGAGGAACGGTCTTGTCGTCTTTTCCCAGCGAAGTACGTTGCACCACTGGTTAAGAAGCACGGGAAGATCTCTGTATGACTGGATCCACTTTGAATACATCGAGCAGATAATCGTCTCTGAAGTCGGTCTTATGGCGAGCTTTTCAGCAAGCGGTTCGCCACCGCCGTGTGTCACCCAAGCAACCTCCGGCGCAAATCCTTCGACATGCTCCGCTTCTTTTACGAGAAGAGACTCGGGGATGAGCAGCGGGAAGTAGCAGTTTTTATGCCCCGTCGCCTTGAACCTTGCGTCCATCTCTGATTGGATAAGTTCCCAGATTCCGTAGCCGTATTGCTTTATAACCATGCAACCCTTGACATCCGAATAGTCGACGAGGTCTGTCTTTTTTATTACGTCTGTATACCAACGGGAAAAATCTTCCGCCTGTGTCGTTATGTGTTCAACAAATTCTTTCTTAGCCATTATACCCTCCAAAAGGTCGTTATTTCTTAACCATTTTATCATCGAAACGCTTTGTTTGCAATATATAAGGAAAAAAAACACAATAGTCCGCACAAATGAATAAAATAGTACAAGGCAAAATGTCTAAAATTTATGCAGGAGGAATATTATGGCAACAATGTTACTGCAAACAAATATAACACAGGGAAACTATGAGCAGGTTTTTGCGTTTACTCTTGACGCAAGTTTGGGCGGTATCGCAGGCGATATCGACGACGCTAAAATTCAGATTTTTTTCCCTTTGAACATAGAAGTGTTCTTAAATCCACCCACCTCACCCGTCAAATCAATCTCGGAGCAACAGACACAAAATGGGAAAATCGTGACGTTTGACATCGGTAAAATAGAGGATTTAGGCATCGCATTAAAAATTGAGTTCGGAGCGAAATTTTCGCTTGAATCAAAAAGCGGAGATACTTTCGTCTGCACTCCCGAGCTGATTATAAACGGGCAGGTGCAACAGACAGCCTCGGCACAGATACAACTTTTGGTTGAAGGTAACTTTGTCGTTACGCGCAAAATTGTCCTTCCCGAAAACCCCTGCGCCGGAAGCGAGGTCTACTACGAAGTGCTCATCGAAAACATCGGCGACAAATGGGCTGCCCTTAGCATATTTGATATGCAAATCTTAGGAAACGAAAATCTCACTTTGGATTCTGCATACGAAGTTTTGGGCAAGGACATTTCGCCTTCTGCCTATTCAGACAAAAGCGCAGACGAAACCGCTGGGGTTTTTACAGGAAACTCGCTCAGCTTCAGCTTTTTTAACTATAGAGGCACAAAGTATCGGTTCTTTTACAAAACTTTGGTGAACCAAAATCTTTCACCCCAAACACAAATTGCCGCCGCGGCAAACTATACTATAGACGAGCAAACTTTTGCAGACGAGGGAAACTTTGTACTCGCCGAGCAGTCGTATTCGGCAAACATTTCACTTTACGGCCCCCAGCATACTCTTGCAGGCGAATTTATCTGCTACGAAACGAACTTACAAAACAGCGGAAACCGCGTGCTTGAAAACTCGGTGTTCACCTGCGAACTTCCCCAAAATTGCGACTACTACGAATTTCGTACCGGGCTTTTTTACCTCGGAGCTATCGGTGAATTTGTTAGCTCTCAGTACACGCTTGAATATGAGACTTCAAGCGGAAGCATCGCAACTGTCGGAACTTTTAACATCAATCAGAGCTCGAACGTAGACATTTCGGGCTTTATCGAGCAAGGCGAGCGACTTTTGCGGCTCATCTGGCGGTTTGGCGATTTTGGTATTGGACTAAAAACCCTCGTCCCTCCCAGGATAAAGGGGACGGTTCTTGTCGATGTTCCAACGGACACACAGCTTTATTGCACCTCCGAACTTGCCTACTCCTCTGTCCAAGGCTCGGGCAACGCTTTTGACGACCATACTACCCTCGTTGCCGACATCTGCACTTTAGTGCCGAGGTTTTCTTCGTCTAAAAACAACTCAAACCTGCGCCCGCTTGAAGAGATTCGCTTTACAATCGGCGCAAACTGTGTAAATTCACGTATTAAAAACCCCGTATTTGCCGTACTTTTACCAAGCCAATTTGAGTACATAGGAGTACAAGATGTTCGCTACAGCGACATTTTTGAAGATGTTAATCCCCCGCTCCCCCCGGCTATCGTGATACAAAATTTTGATGCAACCTCACAAACGCTCGTAAAATTTGAGTTTACCGGAGAATATGCATATTCGTTTAATCAAAAATGCATTATAAACATTTTTATTAACGCTAGAGTTCGCATCGGCGCACTCGGCACTGCGCAGAGTTTTTCCGTGCTTAATTGCGACACTCAAAGCGACATTTCGGGCGCAACATATATTAACGACAATATAAGCTCTCTTTATTCAAGCACGTACGCAAAAAGTTCTGAAAAGACAAACTTAATTTTGTTTACGGCAAGCGTGCGCGCAGACAACAAGGTTCGCGGAAGTTCGGACGCCCTATTTGTAGAAGAGCCTATAGTTGCAAACACTTATGAAGGCGGCGGAATTGTCTATAAACTTTCCGTTACAAATATCGGCAATGCGACTTTTGACCGCGTCGAAATCGTGAATATATTGCCGCATATCGGCGATGTCGGCGTTATTTCAAACGCTCAGCGAGGTAGCGAATTTTCCATATATAACATCGCCGAAATTTCCGTTTTGGGCGGGGAGTTTTCGGTATACTATTCGCAAAGCTACGACCCCGTTCGCTTTAGTTCAACTTTTGGCACGATAGGCAGTGTTGACGATTGGAGCAAAACTCCCCCCGACGACATCACAAAGCTTAAATCCTTTAAAGTCGTGAGCGGGCAAAAACTTTTTCCCGCAGAAACTCTCGAGGTTCTACTTTTTGCCGTCGCCCCCTCAGGAACCCGGCAAAGCCTAGTTGCTTGGAACTCATTTTCGGCACTGCTCAGCTATACGGATGCGCAGGGAATTAGTCAGCAACTTTTGCCCATCGAGCCCGAAAAGGTTGGCGTGAGCGTACAGTTTCCTCCAAACTCCGGAAGTATCGGCGGCTTTGTATGGCTAGACGAGGATATGGACGGTCTGTTTTCAGAAGGCGAAACTTTTGTGGACGAAGTTGGTGTTGCCCTTTATGACGAAAACGAGAAAATCGTGTCTGGTACTTTTACTACGCCAAATGCACAGGGCGTCCCCGGGCAATATCTTATAAACAACATTCCCGACGGAAGGTATTTTTTGCGCTTTTTTATCGACGAGCGCACGTATAAATTTACAATCGCAACCGAGGGCGGAAGCGGGGTAAACTCGAAAGGTGTGAGCGGCTTTTTTGAAGTTGACGGCTCAAAGCTTACTCTGAGCTCCGGCATACGGGGCAAGAACAGACACACGATTTCCGAGATACTTGCGGTAAACAACAGCGCACGAGGTATGCTGCGCAACGTAATAAAAAACGAGATGTTGATTGTAATGAAACAAGAAGATGTATTAAGCTTGCTGGATAAGTAGCCTATTTTCGGGAAATATTTTACTTCGACAGTCTCACACATCGGTGAATAGTTATACTAAAGTCAAAAAGTGTGAGGCTATTATGGAACAGACAAAAACGAACGTACAGGCACGTAGCAAACTTTCAGCGAGACAATTCGTACTTCTGTTGTCCTGTTTGACAGTGGGTTTTTTAATCGGCAGAGTTAATATCGGCGGAGACATATGGCCTTTCGGGTCTGCGTTTGTCGCCGCCGCTTTTTTAAACTCAAAAAATATCAATCCGTATTTGTCATTTTTCGGTGTACTCGTATCGCTCATAACCAACTTCGAGTTTATGAGCGATATCGGCTTTCCCATAGCAATAGTTGGGACAACCGCCGCTATAATGATCTTTATCCAAACGACAAACCTAAAATGTAACAGGCTTGCCGCACTCATCGCGCTTGGTATATCATATGCCGTGTGCAGTGTATGCTTTTTGTTGATTTTCCCTATGGATCCGCTTATAATTGCCGTCGAATTTATAATCGCCTGCGTCGTGTGCATAGTCATGGACAGTGCAATCGTCGTCATCTGGGGCAAGCGGCGCACACTTCTTACCGACGAAGAGGCGATAAGCATGAGCTTTGTCATCCTGCTTGCCGTGCTCGGTCTTGGCGGAATAAGCATTATGGAGGTTAGACTTTCAAACGTAGTTGCACTATACTTCACCGCTCTTGCGGCATACCTTGGCGGTGCGGGTGTGGGCGCAGGGTGCGGAATTGCAATGGGGATTGCCACCATGCTGGGCGGCGGCGGGGTAGACATGATGATTGCGCTTGGCTGTGTCGGACTAACGTCGGGCGCAGTTAAAAACGCAAAGAAAATCGGCGTTGCGGCGTGCACTGCAATTGTTTTTTTAATTGTGATGACAGTCTATCACGAAAACATTCTTCCTCTGCCCACAATGCTCACCTGCCTTGTGGCTATCGGTGCGTTTTTTGCAACTCCGGCAAAGGCTTGCGGATTTTTGGGCAAGTATGTGGACGCAAACCTACTCAGGCTGGGCGAGCAGACTATTCATTCGCAAAGATTTCGCGAACTGACCGTAGGAAGGTTGCGCGAAATTTCTACTCTTTTTGAAAATGCGGGCGAGGTTTTTACAGACAGCAGCTCCTCTGAGATTAGCGAGGATGTTCGATTTATTCTCGCTAAAATTCCCGAACGAGTGTGCTCAAACTGCGTATTTTTCAGCGGATGTTGGGAAAGAGAGTTTCGGCGCAGTTACCTCGTCTTGCTCAAACTATACGAAAAGCACAAGCGGGGAATTTCCCTTGGAGAAAAGGATCTGGGGCCGATTCTCGAGCGGCGCTGTCTGCGCACCGACAAATTCTTAGCCTGCACTAAGGACGTATTTAAAGGGTATGCCACAAACGTACGCTGGGAACAAAAGGTTCATGAGTCTCGCCAAGCGGTCGCCGACCAGCTCAAAGGCGTTGCAAAGGTAATCGAAGAGCTTGCAGGCGAGGTGGATATGGAGATCAAATTCCGTGATACGTTAGAGCACGATATTAGAAATGAGCTTGACCGTGCGGGAGTTCGCGTGCGAGAAGTTTGCGCGAGGATGTTAAAGGGAAATTTGCAAATCGACATCGGGCTTAGGGAGTGTAACGATATTTTAGAGATAAAAATAGCCCGTGCACTTTCAAGCGCATGCGGCGAAAATATGCGCAGAACACACATCAAAAATGTACAGGGAATGAAAATTTTAAGGTACGAAAAAATTCGCAGATACAGCCTAAATACTGCCGTATCTGCGATTTCAAAAACTCCGGGCACGGTCTCGGGAGACGCTCATTCCATCGTCTCGCTAAAGGACGCTCGTACCATGATGCTGCTCTGCGACGGCATGGGTTCGGGCGAACGAGCGGCGAAGGAAAGCCGTGCAGCTGTTAGCCTTGTTGAAGACTTCCTGGCGGCGGGGTTTCCCGAAGAGGCGATTCTGAGCGCTATAAACAAGCTTCTATTGCTTTCAAGCAGCGACGAGATGTTCTCAACGCTGGATATGTGCATGTTTGACCTCATGAACGGAAAGGCAAGTTTCACTAAAATCGGAGCTCCTCACTCATACCTTTGCCGCGCCGGAAAGCTTATGAAGGTAGAAGCGGGAGCCCTTCCTCTCGGGATTTTAGACGAGTTTACCCCTGCCGTCGCAAGCATTCAGCTCGAACAGGGTGATCTGCTCCTCATGTTTAGCGACGGGATAACCGACGTCGAGGATGCCGATTCTCGCATGGAAGACGTTATTATAAACGCCTCTGAGTTTGCCAGCGAACGTGAGATTGCCGAATACATAATAGGTTGTGCAAAATCGCTCGTACACGAAGACGACGATATGACCATTATGGTGGCAAGGGTCGTTCAAAACAAAACAGCATAGTGTGGCTTAAAAATTATTATGTTTTTTATTTCTTTCCTTTGTGTATGCAAAAAAGCTCTGCTACGTTTTCTGCTTCCTCATCGCTTTGCAATCCTGCCGGTGCAATTCCCGTGCATTCAGTGCTGGAAGCCGTCGAGTTTAAATTGTAAAACGGATCGTCCATTGGATCAAAAGGTTTGCTCATAAGTCCATACTCCTTCCTCGAATATGGACTTATTTTGCCTCAATTTTAAAAAACTATTCGCACTATATTAGCGATTTTACGGCTGTGATTTTAAGATTTAAATCCGTGTCATCGTAGCACGAATAGTCGGTTGAAAGATATTTTTTGTTGTCGTCGGGAAATACGGTGACAAAAACCCCGCCGTTTTGCTGTTCGAGCCTTGTTGCAGCAAGAAAGTTTGCTCCCGACGAAATTCCCACACCTATGCCCGCACGAGCTAAAATTCTTGCAGCACAGATCGCGTGTTCATCGCTCACCGAAACCACGCTGTCAAGCACAGACAGATCTACAATGTCGGGAATAAATTCATCCGAAATTCCCTGAATTTTGTGAATTCCGACTTTGTATCCCGTCGAAAGTGTCGGAGAATTTTCGGGTTCGAGCGGGTGAACTTTGCACTCGCTATTTACCTTTTTAAGAAGTTTGCCCACGCCCATAACCGTTCCGCCGGTGCCCACGCCCGCAACAAAACCGTCTGCCTTTAGACCGCATCTTCTCAGTTGCCCTGCAATTTCCTTGCCCGTCGTCTCGTAGTGAGTGTCGACATTTTGCATGTTTGAAAACTGCCTAGGCAAAAACACCCCGCCTTTTTCCGCAAGCTTTTCGCACATATCTATTGAGCCCAAAAATCCGCCTTGTTCCCTTGAAACAAGCCTGACCTCTGCGCCAAAGGACTTCATAATGTCTATTCTCTCTCTGCTCATCCAGTCGGGCATGTATATAACGACTTTGTGTCCGAGCAGTGCACCCATTGCGCAAAACGAAATTCCCGTATTTCCGCTTGTCGCCTCGACTATCATGTCGCCTTCGCTAATATCCCCGGTTTCATAGGCTTTTTGCAGTATGTAGTAAGCAACTCTATCCTTAACACTTCCCGTTAGATTGTAGTACTCCGCCTTTGCGTAAACTTTAGCGGGCTTTTCGTTTAGCGTGTAACTCACCTCAAGAAGCGGCGTGTTGCCAACGAGCGATTTTATATTCTCTAGTTTTTCAAGACTGTTTGTCATTTATTACCTCACGTGACTCTTGCTATTCGGGCAACTATACATTGCCCTTATATTAAAATATGCGACTATATCACTCCAAGATGCACACTATCGCCTTTCCCTCAATTTTGACGCTAAACTTTCCGTCTATCGTCTCGTTGCTGTTTGCTACAGAGGCATTCCCCTCCAAAACGAGATTATTTGCCGGATATTTAACCTCACCCAAAACTGTATACGTGCACTTTCCAAGAAACGGCATTACTGAAAACACACTTCCTGCCTTTGCGTAAAATTCGCGTTTTCCCGCAAGAAGGTATATTCTCTGATTTTCGTGAAGAATGACACAATCTTTGCACTTTCCCAATATCCTGTTGAGCACAAGAAGCGACGCAAATTCGTGGTCAAACCGTCCGCCCAAAACGCCCATGAAGAAAATTTCATCTGCGCCCATGCTCACAGCCTTGTCCGCACAAAGTTCAAGGTCTGTCTCGTCTTTTTGAACCGGAAATTTAATCACTTGTTCGCAACTGTTCTCGTACAACTTCATCGCATCTTCGAAAATCGAATCAAAATCGCCCATCAAAATATTCGGGACGATCTCATATGAAGCCAGGACATTAGCACCGCCGTCTGCAGCAATTATCACGCAATCATCTGTGTGATATTTTTTTATAAGTTCCTTTGAAGGCGGGTCGCCCGCACCGACTATTATTACACGCATTTAAGCTCCGCAATCGCCTTTTTGGGGTCTTTTGCGTCAATTACGGCACTTCCCGCAACGAACACCTGTGCGCCTGCGTCCGCAACTTCCTTTATATTTGAAACTTTGATTCCGCCGTCCACCTGCAATAAGATATCCCTTCCCGAAATCATCTCTTTGCATTTTTTTATCTTCTCTATCATGCACGGAACAAAGCTCTGTCCGCCGTATCCCGGATTTACCGTCATAAGCAAAACCATGTCTATGTCGTCAAGCAAATGTTCGATTGTACATAGCGGTGTAGCCGGATTGAGCACGATTCCGCTCTTTGCGCCGAGGTTTCTTATTGCACTCACAACCCTGTGAGAGTGAATTGTGCTCTCGACATGAATTGTAATGTAGTCAGCACCCGCTTTTGCGAAGTCCTCTATATGTCTTTCGGGCTCTTTTACCATAAGATGTGCATCGACGGGAAGGTTCGTCATCTTTTTAATATCGCCCACCATCTTTGCGCCAAATGTTATCTGCGGAACAAAGCTTCCGTCCATAACGTCGCAGTGCACCCAATCAGCACCCCAAACCTCTAGGTTTGTAATTACGTTTTTTATGTCTGTAAAATCCGCCGTAAGTATCGACGGTGCAATCTTAATCATATTTTGTCTCCTTCCGCTTTTTCAGCTCTTTTAAAAATTCCAGATATCTCTCGTAGCGACCTTTGTCTATGCTCCCACTGCTCACGCATTTTTTTACCTCACAGTCAGGTTCGCCGTCATGCATACAGCTTAAAAACCTACACGGTTCGCAGTCTGTAAATTCCTTATATAGTTTAGTCAATCCCTCGGGCTCTATATCCTCACCCCCGAACACCGAAAACCCCGGAGTATCTACGACAAACCCGCCTATCTCATCTATGAAAATCAGTTCACTCGCCCTTGTAGTATGCTTTCCTCTTGCGGTCTTTTTTGAAAGCCCTCCCGTTTTGATGTCCAGACCGGGGCAAATTGCGTTTATGAGCGAGCTTTTGCCTACTGCCGATTGTCCTGCAAGAGCAGTAATCTTTCCCCTCATAGCTTCCTTTAAGTTCCCTATTCCCTCGCCCGTGTGCGCACAAGTGTTGTGGATTATCGCACCCGAATGCTCGTACGCCTTAGATATTTTTGTGCCCTCATCTTCGTCACACTTGTTTATGACAATTGCGCAGGGGATTTTTTTATATATCGAACTTGAAACCAATTTGTCTACAAGTTTGTAGTCGCACTTTGGCGTACTCGCCGCAACGACTATCATAAGCAGGTCTATGTTTGCAACGGCAGGGCGAATGAGTTCATTTTTCCTCGCTTCTATGTCCTCGATGTATCCAAGTTCACCGCCGTTTTGCGGAGAAAACATAGCAACATCCCCGGGAATCGGCTTTATATCCTCGTTTCTAAATCTTCCCGCCGCTCTGCACTCGTGCACCGTATGATTTTCAAGGACGTAGTAGAACCCGCCGAGACACTTTAAGATAACACCGCGCATCAACCCGACACCTCCGCATCATAAGGAACTATTTGCACCGTTCTTGACTGATCGTTTGCACCGTTTACGTATAATTTCACGTCCGTCATCGTCGCTTCTTCTCCCGCATACCTAAGCTCAAAGTCTATCCCTTGGTCGTTTGCGTGAAGAAGCTCGTATTGCTCCATGCTCTCAAAAAATCCCGTCCAAACTATCAGCTCTACTTTTACGCCGCCGATTTCCGTGTCCATCCTAAGTTGCAATGCGAGGTCTTCTTCTCCTGCCTCAAAGCTGTCTGGCTTATAGTTTCCCGAAAATAGCTCAATGTCTCTGGCAACAAATTTAAGCTGAATCTGTGTCCTGTCCGTAAGGCCCTCTTCTATGCTCTGTTCATAAACAACACCCGGTGCTTCCGTTCGCTCGGCGCTTTTTTCCACTTCTTGCACCAAGATGCTTGTAATTCCTGCCTTTGAAAGGTCTGAAACCGCCTCTTCGATGCTCATGCCCAAATAGTTTCC
>CAYJIQ010000048.1:5963-10458 GCA_964370275.1 uncultured Christensenellaceae bacterium | reverse complement strand
TCCTCCATCAAGCGCTCCCGACTTTTCACCACCGCTCGAACTTTCCACCGCCATAACGCATTCCTCATCGTAGCTAGGTGCGCTTTTACTCTTTACAAAATCAGTTACCCTCTCAACTTCATCGTCGCTTACAAAACAGCCCTGAATTCTTACAGGCTTTGCCGTTCCTGCAGGATAGTATAGCATGTCTCCTTGGCCAAGAAGCCTGTCTGCACCCGCTGTGTCAAGTATCGTCCTACTGTCTATCGGCGAGGACACGGCAAACGCTATTCTTGAAGGAATGTTCGCTTTTATCGTACCCGTAATGACGTTTACCGACGGACGCTGTGTTGCTATGATAAGGTGAATTCCCGAAGCACGTCCGAGCTGCGCAATCCTGCAGATTGAGTCCTCAACTTCCTTTGAGGCTGTCATCATAAGGTCTGCAAGCTCATCTACGATTACGAGCAACTTTGGATATTTCGGATCATTTGTCTTCTCTGCCTGAGCGTTGAAACCTTCTATATTGCGCACTCCGCGCTTTGCAAAAGCTTTGTATCTCGCAGTCATCTCTACAACCGCCCAGTTTAGCGCACCTGCTGCCTTTTTCGGGTCTGTTACGACGGGAATTCTAAGGTGCGGAATGTCGTTATATGAAGAAAGCTCCACCATCTTTGGATCAATCATTATAATCTGTACGTCATCGGGAGATGCATGATAGATTATACTTATTATTATTGAGTTTATACAGACACTCTTGCCCGAACCTGTCGCCCCCGCAACGAGAAGATGCGGCATCTTTGCTATGTCTGCAAATATATTTTTACCTGTCAAGTCTTTGCCGACGCTGAAGCTTATGGGCGATTTTAGCTCGCGGAAATCCTCTGAGTCCACGAGATCTCTTATCCTTACCATTGTGGTTTTTGAGTTTGGAATTTCAACACCTATTGCAGATTTCCCGGGAATGGGTGCCTCGATTCTTATTCCCTTTGCCGCCATGTTGAGTGCAATATCGTCTGTAAGACTGACAATTTTGCTAACCTTTACCCCAAGTGCAGGCGTAAGTTCGTACCTCGTTACGACGGGCCCTCTCGCAACGTTCATCACCTTTGCCTTAACGCCAAAGCTGGCAAGTGTGCTTTCTAGCAAGTCTGCGTTTATGCGCATTTCGTCCATGGCATTTTTGCCCGCCCTTGATGTGTTTATCTCGAGCAAATTCGGCGAAGGGTAGTGATAAATTCCGTCGTAGCCCGTAAATAGGTGTGTCTCCTCTTCCTCGTCTCTAAACGACGGTTTTTTATCTTCTTCCTCTTCAATGGGCGCAAAGTGCTCGATTCCCTGCGCAACATCGGGAGTGTGCGAAATTTTGTGGCTTAGCGGGTCAGGCTTGTTAAATCCGGAAATATCGTCGTATTCGGGCTCTTCAAATCCCATTCCTGCGCCGTCAAACCTTATATCCCCATCAAACTCCGCCTCTTTAACATCTTCAACAAAATCGTTTTTCTCCTGCGCTTGCCCCTGCTGATCCCAAGGCGGAGCGTCAAAAACGCTCGACTCAAATGTCATCGATTCAAATGCTTGCGCATCGGGAATGTCGTAGGTCTCAAGGGCGTCCCCTTGAACATCCGAATAGTTTTGCTCAAACCCCGAATCCAAAACGCTTGTCTGTTCAATGAAGTTCTCCTCAACATCCCAAGGCGGCACATCACCATCGGTTGCCTCTTGAACTTGCTTTTGTATAACATAGTTAGGCAGGGGCGGAAGCTCGTATTCTCTCACCTTGGCAGTCTTTGAAATCTGTTCAAGCTCTTCCCTGTCAAAGTCTTCGTCTATCGTATAAATCTCGTCCGCTCTGTCGTCCACCTCATGAAGATCCTCGACATACAGATTCCTCTGCTGTTGTTTTTCCTCGCGGCGACGCTCTCTTACGATTCTTATGTCTCCTACTGTCTCCTGTGTCTTTTGAGCAACGCTCTTCGCCGTCTTTTTTAGCGAGAGGTTTGTTAGCACCATTACCGCGCACAACAACAGCGCAAAGAAAAGAATTAGTGATGCGACATTTCCGAAAAACAATAGAAATAGATAGGTAAAAATTGCCCCGACTGCACCCGCTCCCGAAACAAAATCCACACCAAGACTATAACTTTGACCGATGTAATCAAAAAAACCTCTTTGTACGTCGAGCTTATCAGCGGAAAACAGGTGCACTATCGAAAACAAACACACCACGACAAGCAGTGTAAGCATCAATTTTGAAACCCTTATGGTCGCCTTTTTTGCAGCTATTACCAACACTCCTGAAATAATTATTAAAAATCCTACGACATACCCAGGCGCACCGAACAATCCAAATACAAGTCCGTGCAACACCTCGGTAAACGGAGCGTCCGAAAATGAAAAAATACCGAGACAAAACACAAGTCCTACTGCGATGAGTAGCACTCCTATTACCTCGTTTTTTAGTGATTTTTTTTGTGCCGCAGGAGGCGACTTGCGTGGAGCTTTTTTTGCTCCGCCGGGCGCACTCTTTTTTGCGCCTCCCTGTCCCCTGCTTGTGTTTCTCGTAGCTGTTGCCATGCTTCACTCCATAAAGTACAGTTATATTTATAATACCACACTAAGGCGATTTTTTCAAGATTTATTCGCAAAAAACCGCATACTAAAAAGACGCACCGACTCGATGCGCCTTAATTATCATTAATTTTATTCCTTCGCCTTAGCATCGTCGCTAAAGAGTACCGTCTGAGTTCCGGATCCGGCTATTCCGTCGTCTTCAAGGTCGTTTGCCGCTTGGAATTCCTTGACCGCAGTTTCCGTCATAGGACCGAACTTTTCTGTAGTCTCGTCTATATCGAGGTATCCGAGCTCTTTTAACCTATCCTGAAGTTCTTTTACCTCAGCACTCTCGTCGTCGAGCTTCAACGTTTCGTAGTCGGTTGTCGGCGTATCGCCTTCAGTTTCGCCATCACCTTCAGTTTCGCCATCACCTTCAGTTTCGCCATCACCTTCAGTTTCGCCATCGCCTTCTATCTCACCGCCGGGGCCGATGACCGTTGCTCCACTCTGGTCGATGCCGCCTTCCTGTGTTGCAGTCGGCGTCGCTGCAGGATCAGTCAATTCCTGGCTGTCATACGCTTGTAAATCTTCTGTCTCTGTTTGGGATACCGGAACCGGCATTTCTCCCTCTGCTATTGGCGTGCTTCCGCTTGATTTTGCAATAATCGCTATAATAAGGACTATAACAGCAATTGCCGCCGCAATTACCATTATTGTCATGACTAGTCTGCCCTTGTCTTGTACTACGATTTTCTTATTCATATTTTCCCCCCAAGTTGTTTTCCCAAACTTAAATTACTTTCCAATATGAATATACCACGAAAAATCGTGTATTGCCACAATATAGTTCCCTTGTTTAAAATTTATTTACATAATACACTATTTTTCTTAATAATTGTAATTACGGGCATTTATGAATACATTAACTTAATCTACCCACATCGTACTCACAACATCACAACCGAGGTGAATTCCAAGCACAGGGCCAATCTCGCGAATGTCTACTTCATGTCCGCACTTACTTTCAAGCATGGATTTAAGGCGCACTGCAAGCTCTTTTTCAAACATACACTGTACATACACCGTCTGTGCGGTTTCCGGCACAAACGAGACTAGTTTTCTAAGCTGTTCGGTCGTCCCCCTTACAACATCACAACACACAACAGCACCCTCATTGCATGTAAGGATAGGACGCTGATTTAGTATAGTTCCGATGGATTGGCGCACAAACCCGAGCCTTCCGCTTCTTCTTAGCGGCATAAGATCCTGAACGGAGAAATACGTGTGAATGCGCTCTCTGAATTCCAGCAATTTGCTTGTCACCTCTTCAAGGCTGAGACCGCTGTCTATGAGCTTTCTTGCCTCTTTTATCATTACATAAATTCCCGCAGCTGTTGTCTGCGTGTCTATTACCGATATTCCCGTTTCACCGAGTTCTCGCGCGCAGACCTGTGCATTGTTGTATGTTCCCGAAAGTCTTGAGGAAATCGTTAGGCATAGCACCTTGCAGTTTGATGCACGCAACTTTGCAAACCTGTTTACAATAAGCCCCATACCGGGCTGAGAAGTCGAAACTTCGCTCGTGCTGTATGCCTCTCTCGGGGTTTGCGGAAGATTGTCTAGGTGGCTTTCGGGTTTTGAAATTCCCCCTACCGTGTAGCTCATCGGAATATACAGTACTCCGAGATCTGCCGCTTCCTTTTTTGTAAGATAGGCGGTGCTATCCGTTACTATTACTATCAACCCTGTATCCTCCCGATCTTTCTGAATTTTTCGTATCTGTTTGCCAGCAATGTCTCTTCTTTCATACTCGCAAGTTCGTCTATCTTAATGCCTATATCGACTTTTAACCTCTCCATCATATCTTCGGTTTCGTCCACAATTTTTTCAATTACGCCAAACCCCTTCAAATCCTGAGCCGTAAGCTTCAGACAGTCGCACGCTTCTTGAACCTTTGATG
>CAYJIQ010000048.1:708-5953 GCA_964370275.1 uncultured Christensenellaceae bacterium | reverse complement strand
TACCGAATAATAGGCATTTTCGAGCATCCATACTTCGTCTGCAACAGCTAGCGCAAGTGCTCCGCCGCTTCCGCCTTCGCCTATCATGACTGTCAAAATCGGAGTTTTAAGGTCTGACATTTCCATGAGGTTTGTCGCAATTGCACTTCCTTGCCCTCTTTCCTCAGCACCAATCCCACAGTAAGCTCCTGACGTGTCCACAAAACAAATGATTGGTCTGTTGAATTTTTCCGCCTGTTTCATGAGCCTTAATGCTTTTCTGTATCCTTCGGGATGCGCCGAACCGAAGTTTCTGCGCAATTTCTCCTCTGTGTCCTCACCTTTTTCAATTCCGATAACCGTAACGTAGCGCTCGCCCAGTTTGGCGATTCCACCTATGATTGCGCTGTCGTCACCAAAAAGTCTGTCACCGTGTAATTCAAAAAAATCCGTGGTTATCGAAGCGATATACTTCTTCGCCGTGGGTCTGCCCTTTTGGCGGGTCAGTTGAACTTTATCATAAGCTGTCATGTGAACCCTCCTTTTCGTGTGCATCAAGCAACATGAAAATCGTTTGCTTTTGGTCTTCTCTTGGCATAATTGCGTCGATAAATCCGAGTTTTACAAGAAGTTCCGCACGCTGAAATCCCTCGGGAAGAGTCTGCCTTATCGTCTGCTCAATAACGCGCGGCCCAGCAAACCCAACAAGAGCTCCCGGTTCGCTTAAGATGATATCGCCCTGCATCGCAAAGCTCGCTGTGACGCCGCCCGTTGTCGGGTCTGTGAGTACGGTTAGATAAAAAAGCCCGGACTCGCTGTGCGCTTTTACCGCCGCACTTACTTTAGCCATCTGCATAAGAGATAAACTTTGAGTCCATGACAAAAATCGCTGTTTTTTTTCCGTTTACGCTGCAAACGCCCGTCAAAACACCTTCGTTTTCTCCGCTTGCCTTCATTGCTCTTTCGAGTTTTTCTTCATAACCCGGAAAATCTATCGGGTTTTTTGAAGTATAGTCTGCAAACAGCTCGACAAAGCTTCCCTCGTCTGCTATCTGCTCAATCCTCTCCCTTGCTCCAACTCGCATATAACATCCGCAGTACATGCACACCTGCATATTTTCCTTTAGTTGCGACAAAAAGAGCATCTTTTTGCATTCGGGGCATGTTGTACAAACGTCGTCGCTAATGCTTACATCCTTTATCAACTCGTTGCCTTCAAGCTCTAAGTTTGGTTTTTTAAAAAAACTTTTTTCAAGTTCCATCTGTTCGCTCCTTTATACAAGTACGTTGTTTAACAAGAAGTCAGTCGTATAGCTTCCGTCTACAAACAACTCATGCGAAAGAATATCAATTTGGAGTTCCCTGTTGTGGTCAACTCCCATTATAACGATTTCGCATAATGCCGAATGCATCTTGCGCAGCGCTTCCTCACGAGTCGGAGCATGGACGATTAATTTGCCCATAAGCGAGTCGTAAAACGGAGGAATGCTGTAGCCCTGGTAAAGCGCGGTGTCAAATCGCACCTGCGGCCCACCCGGAATGTGCATAAGCGTAATCTTCCCGCAGGACGGCATGAAGTTTTTAAGCGGATCTTCCGCATTTATTCTACACTCGATCGCATGTCCTCTAAGCTCTATATCCTTTTGTTCAAACTCAAGTGCCATATCCGCCGCAACTCTAATCTGCCATTTTACAAGGTCTTTTCCCGTAACCATCTCGGTAACCGGATGCTCCACTTGAAGTCTTGTGTTCATCTCCATGAAGTAGAAATTCCCCTCCATGTCGAGAAGATACTCTATAGTCCCAAGCCCCTTATATCCGACAGCCTTGCATGCCTTTGTTGAAACGTCGGTGAGCATATCCCTTTGCTGTTGCGTTATAGCAGGCGAAGGGCTTTCCTCCACCAACTTTTGGTTTTTACGCTGTACCGAGCACTCTCTTTCTCCAAGGCACACGACATTTCCGAAATTGTCGCACAACACCTGAACTTCTATATGTTTTACCGGTTTTAAAAACTTTTCTATGTAACAAGCGCCGTCTCCGAATGCACTTTTTGCTTCTGACGAAGCAGACATAAACGCATGTTCGAATTCCTCTGCATTTGTTACTAGCCTAATTCCTCTTCCACCTCCGCCTGCTCTTGCTTTTATGAGCAATGGAAAATCTACACCACAGTTTAGTGCCTCTTCGAGCGTCTCGACGATTCCGTTACTACCGGGCACAGTAGGAACTCCCGCCGCTATCATCGTGCGCTTTGCCTCATCCTTGTCGCCCATACGCTTTATAACGTCTGCGCCGGGGCCAATCATAACGACTCCACACTCCTCGCACAGGCTCGCAAATTTGTGGTCTTCGCTCAAAAGCCCATATCCCGGGTGTATCGCTCCCGCACCCGAAAGCACCGCAGCAGATAAAATGGCGGTTGCGTTTAAATAACTTTGATTAACGGGCGCACCGCCGATACAGTAACTTTCGTCCGCAAGGTTGACATGAAGAGCGTCCCTGTCCGCCTCTGAAAAGACTGCGACAGTCGCAATTCCCATCTCCTTGCAAGCGCGAATTATACGCACGGCAATTTCACCTCTGTTTGCTATTAATACCTTAGAAAACACCTTATCTTCCTTCCACTATCGCAAAAGATAGATCACCCTTCGCGCAGAGTTTTCCGTCTACATGTGCCTCACAACTTGTAAAGTAAAATATTCCCTTGTTTCTTGTCATCTTTGCCGTTATGCATACCGTATCCCCGGGTTTAACCTGGTTTTTAAATTTAACCTTGTCTATGCCCGTAAAAAAGGGAGTATTTCCCCTAACCGCATCGGCAAAGAGGATGCAACAAGTCTGCGCCATAATCTCGCAGAGGATGACTCCCGGGACGACGGGGTTTCCGGGAAAATGTCCCTGAACAAAATACTCGTCTCCCGTTACTTTATAGTATCCCGTGGCAACTTCTCCGTCGAGCGTTACTTCGTCGACAAGCAGCATGGGTTTTCTGTGTGGCAAAAGTTCTTTTATTTCTTCTATGTTCATAGCCTTCTCCGTTAGAAAATTTTAAACAGCGTCTGTCCGTATTCGACGACATCTCCGTTTCTCGCGCAGATGTCCACTATCTCTCCATCCTGTTCGGCGATTATCTCGTTCATTAGTTTCATCGCCTCTACAATGCAAAGTACGTCTCCCTTTTTCACCTTGCTACCCACCGAAACAAACGCCGGTTTTTCAGGCGCAGGCGATGCATAAAACACACCAACCATCGGCGAAACCACTGTGGAAATCGCATTAAAATCCATTCCCGCATCTTCGGGAGTGCTTTGCTTTGCATCCTTTTGAACAGGTACAATCGCAGGCGCAGCTGAAGCGCTTTCAATGCTCTGCACGTACTGCTTTGCTCCCTCTATTTTTACCTTAAAGTCGCCTTCTTCCACTTCAAGGCTTCCAAGTCCCATGTCCCTTACTATATTCGCAAGTGCCTTTATGGTTCTAATGTCCATTTTTTCTCCTTATTTGTATGGGCGCATCGCTATGCAGGCGTTGTGTCCGCCAAAGCCCATTGAATTTGATATCGCAAGAGTAATCTCCGCTTTCTTTGCGCCGTCTTCAAGGTAGTTAAGGTCGCAATCTTCATCCCTCACTTTAAGCCCTGCCGTCGGAGGTGCAATCGAGTTTTTAATAGAAAGTGCCGCAATAATAGCTTCGACGCCGCCCGCTGCTCCGAGCATGTGTCCCGTCATCGATTTAGTCGAGCTTATAAGAACTTCCTTAGCTTTTTCCTCGCCAAACGCATTTTTGATACACAGTGTTTCAATCTTATCGTTTAGCGGAGTGCTCGTTCCGTGTGCATTCACGTATACGACATCCTCGCTCGTGTAGTTCGCCTGGCTTATCGCCTGAGTTATCGCCCTCGTTGCGCAAGCGCCGTCCTCTCTTGGAGCGGTTATGTGAAAAGCGTCACAGGTATTGCCGTATCCGCAAACCTCTGCGATAATGTTCGCACCTCTCTTCTTTGCGTGCTCCAGCTCTTCAAGCACTAAAATTCCCGCACCTTCGCCCATGACAAATCCGTTTCTTTCCTTGTCAAACGGAATTGATGCACGGTCTTTATCTTCAGATAGCGTGAGCGCTTGGCAGGAGGTAAAACCCGCAATCGCAAGTCCGTTTACCGTCGCCTCTGCACCGCCCGCAATGATAGCGTCGGCATATCCGCCCGAAATTGCCCTCATAGCCTCTCCAACCGCATGTGTAGAAGTTGCGCAAGCCGTAACGACGGGCAAGCTCGGCCCTTGTGCATTAAACTCCATCGAAATGTTTCCCGAAGCCATATTAAGAATCATCATGGGAATAAAGAACGGCGAAATTCTTGAAGGACCTTTTTCGCTCAGTTTATTCGTCTCGTTCACAAAAGTTTCCATGCCGCCGATTCCCGAACTTACATATACGCCAAGCATTTCCGGCGCTACGTTTTCAGCAATCCCACTCATCGCAACAGCCTGTTTTGCCGCTGCAAGCGCGTATATGGCATATTGATCCATCTTTCTTGCCTGTCTTTTGGGAATACCGTGCTCCTCGGGATTAAATCCCTTTACCTCTGCGGCAAGCTTTGCCTTATATTCCGTCGTGTCAAACTTAGTTATCTTATCTATTCCGCTCTTTCCTGCGGTAATATTGCTCCAAAATTCGTCTACATTGTTTCCAACTGCGCTAATCACGCCAATGCCTGTAATTACAACTCGTCTCATAGACTCCTCTCCTTTATAAAAAATAATATTACATTCCCATTCCGCCGTCGACGGGAATAACGGCTCCCGTGACATACGACGCATTTTCTCCCGCTAAAAACGCCACAACCGAAGCTACTTCATCTGCATTTCCAACCCTTTTAAGCGGAATCGTGCCGAGCAGTGCCTCTTTGTGCTTTTCGGGGATTTCCTTTGACATATCAGTTTCAATAAACCCGGGTGCTACGACATTGCAGGTTACGCCCCTGCCCGCAAGCTCCCTTGCGATGCTCTTTGAAAGCCCAATAAGACCTGCCTTTGAAGCCGCATAGTTGCACTGCCCCGCATTTCCCATAAGCCCAACTACAGAGGATATGTTGATAATCCTGCCGTGTGGTTGGCGCATTATCATTGAAGTTGTGTGTGCAATCATGTTAAACGCACCTTTTAGGTTTACGTCTATTACAGAGTCAAAATCCTCTTCTTTCATGCGCATGGCGAGCATATCTTTAGTGATTCCCGCATTGTTTACGAGCACGCTCACCTTTCCC
>CAYJIQ010000048.1:0-698 GCA_964370275.1 uncultured Christensenellaceae bacterium | reverse complement strand
AATTTCTCCGCACTGTGCATAGTCTGCAACGTTGCACTTGTAGCAACGAGCGTCTCTTCCTATGCTCTTTATGTCGGCAACCGTTTGCTCCGCGCCGGCTACGTCTCCCGCAAAAATTACCGCAACGTCAAATCCGTCTTGTGCAAGTTTTACGGCGATACGCCTTCCTATTCCTCTGCTTGCTCCCGTAACAAGAGCGACGCCCTTTGTACTCATTTAAGTCCCTCCAAAAATTCAAGAGTTTTTGCCAATGTCTCTGCGTCCTGAACTCTTGCCACGTTTACCGCTCCGTTTTTGCTCGCAAGATCGTGTAGAGTCTTTCCTGGGCCAACCTCTATAAACGTGTCAACTCCGCTCGCTATCAGGTTTTTCATCGTCTTTGTCCAGCGCACAGGCGAACAAATTTGCAAGGGAAGCTGAGTTTTTACATCCTCATAAATCTCTCCCGTAACGTTTGAATAAATATCAACAGTCGGCTGCGCAAAATTAATGTCCGAGATAAACTCCTGCATTGCTACCGCAGCCTCTTTCATAAACGGACTGTGAAAAGCTCCTCCGACCTTTAGCCTCATAGCGCGCCCTTTTGCGGCTTTTATCTCCGCTTCAAAGTCCGCCATCTTCGCCTCGTCTCCCGCAACAACCGTCTGTGCATCGCTGTTGAAATTGACGGCGAAAACTCCGTGTCTGTTTGCAATTTC
>CAYJIQ010000047.1:312-10498 GCA_964370275.1 uncultured Christensenellaceae bacterium | reverse complement strand
TTCTATCACGTAATCGAGGCTGCTCTCGGAGCGGATATGGTAGCTGATGCAGAGTGTAAAGAACTTGCTGAAAAAGGATTTTTGATGAGCTCCTGTTGTCCATCATTTGTCGATTATGTAAAAAAATACTTTCCTAAAGCTGAGCCTTCTTTGTCTCACAATCTCTCTCCCATGGCAGTTATCGCACAATATATCAAAAAAACAGATCCGGATGCTAAAGTTGTATTTATGGGTCCTTGTACCGCAAAGAAAATGGAATTTCAACTTGAATCCGTGCGACCATATGTGGATAGCGTAATTACTTTTGAGGAGCTCCACGCACTATTTGACGGTAAGGGCATTCCGATTAATACACTTGAACAAAGCGCACTTGACAACGCCTCCTATTACGGCAGGATATTTGCAAGAAGCGGCGGCCTCAGTGATGCTATGAGTAGAGGGCTGATGGAAAATAATTTGGATTTTGAACTAAACCCAATAGTTTGTGACGGGCTGGACGAATGCAAACAGGCGCTAAAAAAAGTTTCGCTAGGTAGACCGGAAGGAAATTTTGTCGAAGGAATGGCATGCGTTGGCGGCTGTATTGGCGGTGCCGGCTGTTTAACACACGGCCCCAAGGACAAAAATCAGGTCGACAAATACGGCAAAGAAGCTTATGAAAAGAGCATCAGCGACGCTATAGGTCAATTAATGTAGTATAACTATCTCAGAATAGATAAACCACCCTAGAGATCGAACATTGTAGGGTGGTTTTTTAGACACATTACATCCATTGTCGTTAAGTCACTCTCATTTTTCGCTCATCAAACCGCAAGATCGGCAGGCGATATGATTTATTTTGCAGGAACTACCTCGAGCCAGTAACCGTCCGGATCCTTTATAAAGTAAATTCCCATACCCTTATTTTCGTAGCAAATACATCCCATCTGCTTGTGCAACTCATACGCTTTGTCGTAGTCTTCAGCCTCAAATGCGAGATGGAATTCACAATCTCCGAGGTTGTAGGGCCTATCCATGTCACGCAACCAGGTGAGTTCGAGCAAAAAATCGCTCTGCTCTTCGCCAAGATATACGATGACAAACGAGCCGTCATCTGCTGTTTTTCGTCTAACTTCCTTTAATCCAAGCGCTTCTTCATAAAACTTCATGGACTTTTCAAGATTTGCGACGTTATAGTTTTCGTGAATCATTTTAAACTTCATAGAATTTCTCCCTAAATTATTATTATCTACATTATACCAAGAAAAAGAGCAATCTTCAATATAGTGCTGTGAAATAAATACTGCTTGACATTTGCTTTGTAATGTAATAAAATCAACAGGTACTGCCACCGGGTAGGAATGCAATGCATTCGTTAACACTTCGTTAGGTCTTTGAAGAAGTGTAGCGGATGTTTTTTTTAGGAGTTTTTATGAATATTTTTAAGACGCTTACAAAATTTGAAATGTTCCTTTTAGCATTTTCGATAACAGTAGTTACTACAGCATTTTTGATAGTGAGTTCGGGTAACTACCTAACGCTAATAGCCTCGCTTATAGGCGCAATTGCACTAATTTTCGTCGCTAAAGGAATGGTGGCAGGGCAAATATTAACCGTGGTTTTTGCTGTATTCTACGGGATAATTTCTTTTAGTTTTAGCTACTACGGTGAAATGATAACTTATCTTGGGATGACCTCTCCCATTGCTATTCTCGCAGCAATTGCCTGGATAAAAAATCCGTATAAAAAAACCGCACAAGTGACGGTTGCGAAGATGAGCCGCGCTCAAGTATCGGTAATGTTCGTGCTTGCGATAGCCGTTACGGTAGCATTTTACTTCATTTTAAGAAGCTTTGGCACCGCTTACCTCGAGCTAAGCACGCTTTCTGTTACGACCAGCTTTCTTGCATCCTACATGACAATGAAACGAAGTGCATTTTACGCAATTGGATATATGGCAAACGATTTAATACTAATAGTGTTATGGATTTTGGCAACTTCTCAAGACCCCACGTATCTTCCCATGATCGTGTGCTTTGCAATATTCTTCCTAAACGATCTGTACGGCTTTGTTAATTGGCGCAAAATGAAGCTCAGCCAAGCAATAGCATAAACAACTATTCGCAAAATTCTATTTGTGCGCTTTGCATTCAGTTGAAACTCGCACCTCTACTTCATTTAAGCTCACATCAGTTGCGTCAAACTGAAACATCTTTCCATACAAATCCGTATTTCCCAAAACAATTTGCAGTACAGCCGACGCTTGAAGAGAGCCTATGACCCCTGCTGTTGCACCTACTGCCGAAAAAATCTTGCTTTGCTCTGAACTTTCGCAGTATCCCACACACCTAAGGCAAGCCGTGTCCTTACAAATGCATATCAAAAATCCATAAAACCCATCTATCCCCGCCTCAACTAGCGAAATTCCGTTTTTCACGGCAAAATCATTTACTGCCAGTCTCGTTTTTATATTATCCACACAGTCAACAATAATATCTGCACCGCGCGTCAGCTCCGCAATATTCCTAATATCAAGTTTTTGTGAAATCCCATCTGCTACAGTACTCGGATATTGCGAAGATATTCTCTTAGCTGCGAGTTCTGCCTTAGACTTACCTATGTCATTTTCTGAGTACAAAAACTGCCTGTTCAAATTTGAAATAGAAACGGTGTCGCAGTCAATTATTGTGACCTTACCGATTCCGGCACTTGCGAGATAAGACAAAACAGGGCACCCGAGTCCACCGGCGCCCACTACAACAACATGCGTTTTTTTAATTATTCTTTGCCCCTTCTCGCCGATTGCTCGCATCATAACCTGGCGGGAAAATCTGTTGTCCGGCATTACTTATCCTCCACCTACCGGCGGAAACAGCGCAATCACATCGCCTTCGTTTACATGAGTGTCCGGTTTAGAATGGAAACCGTTCACAAGGCAAATTGCCACTTCCTCCTCTGGAATATCTAATATGTTAAGCAAGTCACTAACGCACTGTATGTCCTCGCTTTGCATCATTTCAATTTTGTTTCTACCTTCACGAAAGGTAGCAAAAAGTCTAACTTCTATCACAATTTCAGCTCCTTTTTCTAAAAAAGGGTATAAAATTTGCGGGGTGCAGTGTATCCACCCCGCAAAGTAGGACAACGCACGTACGTTTCCTAAGATGTATGACATAGATGTCCTTTGACGAGTGACTTTGGAGAGTTATACTAAGATGCTGTCACTGAGTCCTTGTGTACGTGCAAACTTAAAACGTCATTTAAGTCCTAACCTTTCAAGCGTTTCATCTGTCGGGAATGCATCAACCCAACCTCTAACTGAATAGTAGTCGGGAAGCGTTACGTCGAGCTTGCTCACCATTCCCTTGGACGGACCATCGGGTATCGGATCTTCGAGGAGGCGCTTAGGAAGTCTATCGTCTTCCGGCTTCATTCCTGCCTCTTTGTTAAACATTCGCTCTACATTGTAGATTCTTTCGCCAACTTCCAGCAGTTGCTCCGCAGTGTATTGCGTTCCCGTACCGGCGTTCAATAGCGCCGCATACTGTGGTGCTCCCAGCGCAAATGACGAGAATAGGCAAAGTCCCATACTGTCAATTACAGCCGTCAAATCTTGGAATATTCTGCACCATGTAGCTTTACCTTCGGTGGTTGTTCTGTCTATCTGTTCTGGAAGTCCTAAAACTTCGGGCGAAATCAGATATCCTCTAACGTGACAACCGCCACGGTTGCTTGTCGCATAAGTTATTCCAATTCCCTGAATACCGCGTGCGTCATAGGCAGGAAGTTCCTGCTTCTTTACACTCATCGATACTTCGGGATGTCCGTAGTGTTCACAAAGCCTGTAGCTACCGTCTGCCATCAGTTTTGCAAGGGGCAACTTACCCTCGCCCATGCGCTTTGTCCACTCTACTATTGCCTCGGCATTTCCCCATGTTAGAGGAACACCGTCACACTCTTCTTCTTTTATAGCACCTAGTTGATAAAGCTCCATCGCTGCAGCGATCGTGCATGGAGTTGAAATAGCATCAAGTCCATATTCGTTACAGTAATGATTTGCCCTGTTAATCGCCTCTAAGTCGTTTATTCCGCAGTTTGCACCATACGCCCACAATGGCTCGTATTCGGGTCCACCGACGACTTTTCCGTCAATTTCTATGACTCTGCCACACCCAATTGGACATCTGTGACAAAATCCTTTCTTCAAGAGGTGGTTTTGTGCTAAAGTTTCTCCCGATATGTCGTCCGCCGGCGGAAAATATGAACCTTGCCAGTTTCTAACCGGGAAACAACCCGTATTGTTGATTATGTTTACAAGTACAGCCGTTCCAAATGTTGGAAGCCCCTGCCCTGTAACTCCATTTTCTTTAATAAGCTTATTTCACTCTGCAGCTACCTTTTTTAGCTCGTCAGCATCTGCCGGCTCAATCTTTGTCTTTGAAGCGGTTACCGTGATTGCTTTCAGGTTTTTGCTTCCCATAACAGCGCCGACTCCGCTTCTACCCGCGGCTCTGTGCTTGTCGTTCATGATACATGCCAGCAGCGATTCGTTTTCTCCCGCAGGTCCTACGTTTAGCACCGAACATTTTGGATAAATTTCCTTAAGTTCATCATCCAATTCTTCACTTTTTAGACCCATGTATTGCTGTGCATCTAGAATTTCAATCTTTTCGTCGTTGATGTTGATGTATACGGGCTTTTCTGATATGCCCTCGACGATAAGGCCATCCCATCCCGCGTACTTAAGCTTTGCTCCCCATATTCCACCGGAATTTGATGAAGCTATCATTCCCGTCAATGGCGATTTTGTCACTACCATATAACGCCCTGATGTAGGAGACGCCGTCCCGGTCATTGCTCCTGCTAGATAAATGAGCTTGTTTTCGGCGGACAGTGCATCCACCTTTGCAACTCCTTCGTCAAGCAAAATTTTTGTTCCATGACCTCTTCCTCCGATAAACTTAACTGCATCATCCATGTTGAGTTTTTCAACTTTGATGTCGCCGGTCGTCAAATTTATCCTCGCCAATTTACCACAGTACGATGTGACCATTTTCTTACCCCCTGTTAAAAAAATTATCGCATGATTAACATGCTTAAAATCCTTTTCAAACACGGGAGGCACCGAGGTCGACGGTCGATACCCATTGGTTTACCCCCATACCGGGCAAACTCGGATCTTACTGATAAAACATATGTCTTTATGAAACTTCTTACTATTGAACTTATCTTACGAGAACATCGTAACACATTAAAATATAATTGTCAATGCACAAAGCCTAATTTTTAGCTAAATTATGCAAAAAATTAGGCGATTCCCGACCAAAAAGGTGCATTTTCTTTTTGACCGCTAAATATTCAGAGCTTTTGTAAGCTTAGTACTACATTCTCTATTTGTCCGACATAGTATGCTATTTTGATTTGCGTTGTATTGAGACTTTAAAGTCTACAAGCGAGCGCAAACTCGTGTCTACTGTGAGCGAAAGCTTGTTTTCGTCAATTGTTTTTGCCAAAATCTCCGGCCTGAAAATCCTAAGTTCTTCGGGAGCATCTATGCCGATACGCACTCTGTCCCCTTCAACACATAAAATCGTCACCTTTATATTATCACCTATGAGGATGCTCTCATTTGCCTTTCTAGTCAGTACCAGCATCGCCATCCTCCTCGTTGTAATATTCTAACAACTTTTCATAAGCATTTATTCTTAGTTGGCCTTCTCTGTGATCCATCATTATCTGAGCGCCGAGCATCTTCGACGTGTTTACAAGCACAGGAGACATGAAATTTGCAGTCATCTCACGCAAATCCTCGGGAATAACCATAATACATACCACAATAATCTCTTCTTCATCCTTGGTACCGATGACCTCAAGATCTTCGTCGTTCACCTCAATGAAGTATTCGGGATTGATAATAAATGGATTTAACACCGGAAACACCACGTATTCGTCTTCTAAGTTCTGCATCCACTGAATTGGTTCAGTCTGATCGCATCTTAGCATGGTAAATCGATGTTTGTCCTCAAACCCCGGTATGCCTTTAGGAAATTCTATTATACTGCTGTCGTCGATATCTACAACACCAAACTTTGCGGATTTAATTTGCAAAACCTGCACCCCCGATTATATCTTTTTATTGAATTTTCTGCCCTCAAAACCCATCAACGCATCCTCTGAAAGAGAAATATGCACCTGAGGTTTTCCGTTTAACCTAATTTCCACAGAGTGCGGAGTTACCTTAAACTCAGGCATATACTCCTCATCCCATTCAATTTTGACATCTCCTGACTCCCATTCGATATTCATGCTACCTTCGTCCCATGATATCTCTGGTGTACTCCTAGGAATAGAACCAAAATTAACTTCGGGTATATTTGCACTCATCTCATTCACTGCCATTTGAGCAAACGGACTTGTGGTTCCACCGTGATATTTGTGTAAATCGCCAACGTACGAGCCATCAGCAGAATATTTGATTGTAGCATCTACAGCTGCCTGTTTTCCCTGTGCAGCCGTTTGCTGTGCCATCTGCGTCGGATTTTTTCTCCCGGACTCTCCCCAAACTTTGTCCCAGTTTACATTCATTTTGGGACGTTCTCTTGTCACTGTCATCTTTGGGCGTGTCGTTGTGACTTTGCTTCTTCTCATCTTGTTATTAATCTGCATAATAGCTCTTTGATGAGTCGCTTCAATCGTTGCCCACGTTGTGTTAATCTTTAAACTTTTCATGCTACCCTCCTTAGCAGCAACGTGACGTTGCATCAACAATTTCTATTTTTGTATCAAAAGAAAAATTTTCCTTGTTGTAAAATTGTTCAGCTAACCGATTTCACAGCAAATGTATTCTACTTTTATAAATTATAATACAGTTAATTTAAAAAATCAAGTAATGTCGGCTGAATAACTCTCGCTCCCACAGCAAGTGCCTGCTCATATGCAGTTTCAGCAAACTTCATCTTTGAAATTTCCAGCGCAGCATCAATATCCTCTATTTGTGATCTGGTCGATTCATTGTTTATCAAATCTACAGAATATCTGCTCTCCATCATGTCAAGCGTCGATGTCTTCGCGCCGACTTCAACAATGCACTTCATAACCTCGTCTCTGATTATGTCGAGCTGTTCAAGATTCGAGGCAAGGTAGTGGTGTTCGTCCGTGGAGTCCGTTGGGTTATTTAGTGCTTCTGTCAAATTGTGTAGAACATCAAATATATTAAATGTCTCTACATTTGCCGGGTCTTGCTCGTGATTTGAAATCCCAAGAATTTCTATTCCGGTAAACGAAACCTGCATGTTCATCTCAAAACCTATTTCAAACTCCAAAATTTGCCCGATCTCGCCTCTTGTTTCGGGAGTAGTTCCTCTGTCAGCCTCGACACCTCCCGCAGGAATCGTTCCGTAAACTTGTTCGTATACCGCGGTATTTACCGTTCCGTCTTGATTGTACACTTGGCTTAAATCAATTCCATTGTACAAAATTTTACCTGTTGTTTCATCCTTTTCAAAGGGCTGTGAAGTAGTGTTAAATCCGCCAAATATGTATTTGTCTCCTACAACAGCATTCAGGTTTTGCATAATGTGTTCGGTAAGTTGCTCAATTTCGACCGCAATGTTTGCAAGGTCTGTCTCGTTTTTAACTCCCATCGCGTCTATTGTAAGCTCTTTTATCGAAATAAGAACTTCATTTATGTCATAAAGTGCCGTCTCAGATTGTTCAACCCAAGCCCTCGACGAAACAACATTGTCCTGGTATCTCTCAATACTTGAAATGTTTAGGCGTGCTGTCATGCTAGCGAGAACCCCGGCCGGGTCATCTGAAAGGTTTACGATGTTCCTGTTCGTGCTAACCTTGTTGTTATAGTCGTTTAACTTGTTCAATCCTTGGTTGATATTCGTTATCATGGAGTCAACCATCATCAAGTTCGTTATTCTCATGCTCATAATTTTACTCCTTATCTACCTACCAAGCCCATGTTGTTTATAATGGTGTTAAGCTGTTCGTCTACAGCAGTTATTATACGAGAAGCGGCATTATATGCATACTCGTACATGATTAAGTTAGCCATCTCTTCGTCGAGTGATACTCCACTCACAGACATTCTTTGTGCATTGAGCTGAGATGCGACAACAGTCTGTGCCTCTCTTAGCTTTTCTATGGTGTTTTGGTTGGTACCTATGCTCGTAACGATTATCATGAATGTACTGTTAAAGTTGTCGGGGTTGCCCGACTCGTCTTTTCTTGACAAAAGTTGGCTAAGCTCAAGAGCTATCAAGTTATTGCCCCTTTGTTCGTTATCGTCTCCCAAAACAACTTCGACATCGGAAGCGGCAATATTATATACACTCTCCATGACGGCATCACTTACTCTGATATTTCCGGCTGTTATTTCCTGCCATGCCGGATTTCCTTCATAGTATACATCAAAACCGTTGTCAATTTGATCTTGTGTAATTCCATCCGAAAGTGCACCCGTGACAAATTTTGATCTGTCCGGTTGGAAAAAGAAATCTACGCCGGTATTCGAGTCATCACTTCCATCATAAGGCATCGTGTATCCGGTTCTATGAATTTTATTAACTTCCATAACTATCATCTGCGAAAGCTCTGCAAGCTTGTTTACAGCGTATGGAATACCGTAGTTTTCTTCACTGTTGCCGTCTCTTATATCGAGAAACCCTCTTAGCATACCGCCTGTGATATAGACAAAATCATCGGTAATCTGTCCCATTTCGTCCTTCCAAACTACTTCAACTAAGTCGGGAGTATCCTCTCCTATGATGTTGTTATTATCCTTAACAGTCAAAACGCCAAGTTGCATATATTCAGTATGGTCAACAATTTTCTCGCCGTCGATTGTTATAGACAAATGGCCATCCAAATTTTCTTCGTATGTAAAGTTGATAAGCGTTGAAAGCTCATCCATCAACAGATTTCTCTGGTCGCGCAGGTCGTTTGCGTTCGCGCCCGAAAGCTCATATCCGAAAATAGAATCGTTGAGCGAGGCGATGTCATGAACCAAAGCGTTTATCTGCTCTGTTGTAGTTTCAATTGTGCCGTTTAATGTGCTCTGCTGTTGCAAAAGCTGGTTGTAGTAGTAATTTAAGGTATCAGTTAAAATAATAGCATTTTGTTGAACTGTAGTCCTTATCTCGACATCGGGTGTGTTTCCCTCTGAGAAGTTATACAAGCTCGTATAAAATTCTCCAAGCATGGTCGAAAGGCCGGTTGAATATTCCATATCGTCAAGCTCATTGTTAAATAGAGCTTCAACATAGCCAAAATACTGCTCTTTTGTAAGCAATGTGGCTTCGATGTTATTCGCCTCTCTAAATTGAAAATCAAGAAAGGGGTTTCTGATTTGATCTATGACAAGCGTTTCAACACCCATTCCAACCTGCGTGTTGCTACTTTGTGCTTTTAATGTATTGTAGTCGGGTGCCGGAATAGCTGAGGTTGTAACTCTTTGCCTGGTATACCCTGCCGTATCGACATTTGAGATGTTGTGTCCGGTAACTTCCATTTGGTTTCTTGCCGTAAAAAGTCCGGTTTTTGCGATCTCAAGACCGTAAAATGTTGATGTTGCCATAATTCTCCCCTTTATATCTCGCTGTTTAGTGTGCTCTTTGTGTCCTCTGAAACCAAATCTCCTTGATTTCCGTATATATTATTTAGCTGAGGTACCGCGACCAAGTTTTCTAACATAAACCCCGAATAGACAAGGTGTGCCTCTACGAGCTTTTTGTTCTGCAAGTTGTATTTTTTTAGCTCAGAAAGCACTTCAAGCAGGCGCTGTGCAGCCTGCGATATCTGCAACGCTTGATCGCTGTTTGACGTCTGTGCAATTTTAGACACTGTTAAATCTTCAAATTTAATTCCAAGCTTTAATGCAAGAACCCGCACCACACGCGCCCTTCGCGCTTCTATGTCGGCAATATTGCTCAGGCAAAGGCTCTCGCTTTTAACAAGTTCTGAAATTTTCTCAGGCTCATTTGCAACAATAGCCTCTTTTATATCTTTGACAATGTCAAGCAACTTTTCGTTTTCCTGTATTAATACATTTACAAAACTCGTTACTTCGCCCACCAATTGTTCGTGCGTCACGCCTGCCACCCTTCGCCCGGGTTTACAAGCGTCTGAGCCAAAACAGAGCTATTTACCGAATACTCTCCGCTCTCGACTGCATTTTTGAGTCCCGCGATTTTGTCGG
>CAYJIQ010000047.1:0-302 GCA_964370275.1 uncultured Christensenellaceae bacterium | reverse complement strand
CTCTATTGCTGCCTTCATCGCATTTGAAAAAATCATTCCATCTTTTGATACTTCAACCCTGTCGCTCCCTAGGCTGACCGTATTGGATGCAATTTGTTTTCTCTGTACACTATACTTTTGTAACATTGTAGGCTGTACGCCATTAATAATGATACCCATACACTTACCTCACTATTGCTATCTACCTCTCAGGTTTGATTTAAATCCTGTTGTATCGCGGCTGCTTGAATTGCTTTTCCTGCTTAGTGCAGAGCTTTGTTGAGCTCTTGACTCTAGGTTTGTAGAAAGCACACTGCTCAGTT
>CAYJIQ010000046.1:10174-10502 GCA_964370275.1 uncultured Christensenellaceae bacterium | reverse complement strand
AAAAAAACAGCCGAGCGCATCGTGTTTGATTTAAAGGGCAAAGTAAGTGCAGAGGACATGGTTGCGGATATAGGATTTGCAGAGCCGTCTAAGCCGGCTCAAGATGCGGTGGAAGCGCTTGTAAGTCTTGGGTATGATAGAAAAGACGCTGTTTCGGCAGTAAACGCAGTGGCTATGTTGGCGGATAGCGTAGAGGATATCACGCTTTTGGCACTAAAACGGATTTCAAGTTAAGGATGAGAATACATGCAGGACGATAGAATAATTTCAGGTTTTGAAAAGCAGGGCGATGAGCGTGTAGACACGGCGTTGCGTCCTAAATCACTAG
>CAYJIQ010000046.1:398-10164 GCA_964370275.1 uncultured Christensenellaceae bacterium | reverse complement strand
TCCAATATATAGGACAAGAAAAGGTAAAGGAAAAAATGCGCATCTTTATGGGTGCGGCAAAAAAGCGCGGCGAAGCGCTCGACCATGTTCTTCTCTATGGGCCTCCGGGGCTTGGAAAAACTACTCTTGCGGCGATTATCGCAAATGAGATGGGCGTAAATTTCAGGTACACAACGGGGCCTGCGATAGAAAGACAGGGGGATCTTGCGGCACTGTTGACGGGGCTAAACGAAGGTGATGTCCTGTTTATAGATGAAATTCACAGGCTAAATGCTACTGTAGAGGAGTTTTTGTATCCGGCAATGGAGGACTATGCCCTTGATATAATTGTCGGAAAAGGGCCTATGGCAAATAGTTTAAGAATCGAGCTAAAGCCGTTTACGCTGGTTGGAGCGACGACACGTGCGGGTATGCTTACAGCACCGCTCAGGGATAGATTCGGCGTGCAAAACCGCATGGAGATGTATACGATTGAAGAGCTTGACCACATCATTTTGCGTTCTGCCGGGATTATGGAAGTTCCGATTGAACCGGAAGGGTCGATAGAAATTGCCGGGCGTTCAAGAGGAACACCTCGCGTTGCAAACAGACTGCTAAGAAGAGTGCGTGACTTTGCGCAGATTAAAGCTTCGGGAATAATAACAAAGGAAGTTGCAATGGATGCGATGGAACTTCTCGAAGTTGATGCTCTTGGGCTTGATACGGGAGATAGGCGCATTCTTGATGCCATTATCAATAAGTTTGCGGGAGGCCCCGTTGGGATTGACACTATCGGTGCGGCGACGGGTGAGGATTCGGGAACAATTGAGGATGTGTATGAACCATATCTCATGCAGCTTGGATACATAATGAGAACTCCTAGGGGAAGGGTTGCGACAAAACTTGCATACGACCACATGGGGCTTAAATATGACACGCAGAAGCCTGCGACACAGAATTATTTAGAGGGTTTTGATGAAGACGAGTGATTTTGATTATTTTTTGCCGGAAAATTTAATAGCACAGGCGCCGGCAATGCCCAGAGATTCCTCTAGGTTGCTTGTGTACAACCGCAAGGAAGATGAGATTAAAGACAGAGTTTTTTCGGACATTGTTGACTACCTCGAAGAGGGGGATACACTGGTTATAAATGACACAAAGGTGCTTCCTGCAAGACTTTTTGGCAAAAAGAGTGGAACGGATCGAGATGTGGAATTCTTGCTTTTAAAGCGTATTGACCTAGTACATTGGGAGGTCATTTTAAAGCCGGGCAAGAAACTCAAAATCGGAGACTATGTGGATTTTGATGGATTGAGTGCGAAAATTTTAGAGAAGAAGCAAGACGGTGTTACACTTGTGGCGCTTGAATTTCAAGGCGTTTTGGAGGAAATTTTGGAGCGTATCGGCAGTATGCCCCTTCCGCCTTATATCACACAGAAGTTAGAAGAAAAGGAACGTTACCAGACGGTTTACGCGAGGGAACCCGGCTCGGCTGCTGCGCCGACTGCCGGGCTGCACTTTACACCCGAACTACTAAAAAAAATAGAGGCAAAGGGTATAAATATTGTTAAGGTGCTGCTGCATGTCGGACTCGGAACTTTCAGGCCTGTAAAGGCAGAGGACATTTTAGACCACGTGATGCACAGCGAAAGTTACAGTGTCAGTGCTGAGTCTGCTCAGCTTATAAACGAAACGAAAGCGGCGGGTAAGCGCGTGATCGCAGTTGGAACGACAAGCGTACGCACGCTCGAAAGTGCCTGCGACGAACAGGGGATTATAAAACAGGGAAGTGGAGATACGTCAATTTTCATATTTCCCGGATATAAGTTTAAAGTCGTGGACACACTTATTACAAATTTTCACTTGCCAAAAAGCACACTGCTCATGCTTATAAGTGCATTTATGGGCAAGGAGAATGCGCTAAAAATGTATAGGTATGCTGTTGAAAATGAATATAGATTCTTTAGTTTCGGTGATGCCACTTTAATAATTTAACCACGCAAAGAAATGTTGGTAATAATAATAAAACGGGAGAGCACTCGGCTCTCCCGTTTATTATTTGTCTGTTTATTATGCTCTTGCCTGATCTGCAATCTTTTTCATTGCGTCAAGTGCTTCGTCCGGAAGTTTGTCGTATCCGTCCATATGTTCGATTCTTGATTCGATGAACGCAACTCTGTCATCCATACGCTTAGCAACCTGCTCTTTGTATTCAGCGTCGCTAAAGTCAGGAACGTAGCCTTCAAACGGAATGTAAGACATACCGTCGATCTTGCCGAACTGTTCAAACTTAGCAGTTCCTTCAACGATAGCTTCGATGCTTCCGAGTGTGATTTCTTTTGTGATGTCTTTGCCCATGTAAGCACCTGTGTTTACGATGTAGCATTCAACTTTATTTTCTTCAAACAACTTCTTGAAGCCGAGGTAGTCCTCTTCTAGCGCCCAAGTTCTGAAGGGGTTTGCATAGGGTTCAACAACGAGTGCATTCGGGTCAACGCCTTCTGCAAGTCTTTCTGCTGTTGTTCTCTTTGTAGCAAGTGTAGCACCCATCATCGAAGCGACGATCGGGTTGTCTACCTTAACAACCGGGGGAAGTGTCGGGTCTTTCATAAGCCACATGATAGCATCAACCGGCTCTGCAAACAGGTCAACTCTGTTCGGGCTCCATAGCTTAGATTTAACAGCACGTCCGTTTCCGTTTCTGATGTCTTCGGGAACGATAACCTTCTTGCCGTTAGCATCAAGCGTAACACCGTTGTTCTGAACTGTCATAAGGAATTTGTTGTCGGGATCGCTTGCAGGGTAATCCTGTGTTTTGTCAAAGTATGCAGGCTCAAGAGCAACAGAGTATGCTGTATCGCCTGTGCTGATAACAAAAGCATCGTCGTGAAGTACAGTGATGTCGTACTTTCCGTCGTGCTGTGCGTGTGTAATTGTCGATTTACCCGAACCTGAAAGTCCGAATACGCCAAGAACGTAGCTCTTGTCTTTGAGGTTGAAGCGCTTCTGTCCGCCGTGGCAGGAACAGTAGCCGTTTCTGTTTGCGATACCCCATGCAAGTGTGAGCGTACCTTTTTTGTGCTCGCCGAAGTATCTCATGCCGAGGATAGCTGCACAGTTGTGTTCCGGATCAAAAAATGCAAGACCCATCGGGAAGTCGGGGTGCGACCATGTAGGATCGGAGAAGATGAAGATATCCGATTCTTTGCCGACGAAATCTGAATTTGCGTACATTTCGTTGTAAACTTCTGTACAGTACTGGAAGTTAAGCATCCATGACAACATGATGTTTTCCTGACCTTCAGGAATCATGAGGTGAGCTTTGACCATGAATTTGTCATCAAGTCCTACGTAAACAGATGTCTTAAGCATTGTCTTTTGGTGTGTGTCGTAGATAGCATCTCTGATGATGGGTGAGAATTTGCCAGCTGTTACGCCCGGAGTTCCAAGAACACGTTTTGCAACAGCACAGCGTCCCTGTATCGAACCGTCATTGTAAACAAGAACAGTAGCACCTGCGGGTAGACCTACTTTTTCTGCCTCATAGATAGGCATGTCCGTAATTATTGTTCCGGAGCAAGCAGCAGCCATTTTGTAGATTTCGCTTACCGATTGCACTTCATAGACATTGTTGCCGTAGAAAGGAGTTTCGATGATTGTTTTCATCGTATCGAAATAATCACCTTTTTTGATTTCGTTTAGTTCAAAGTACTGTTTTGTTGCCATTTTTAAACCTCCAAGTTTAATATAAATTAGATATGTTATAAGCGTTATAGCTCATGAGCAAATTGCAAGTGCTTAAAAACACCACTCTTACCGCTATTTATATAATTCTACATCAACCCCTCTTTTCCTTTAATATTGTGAAAAAAATATTTATCAAAATTTTTTGCGAGTTCGGCGAATTTTTCCGGGGATAAACTTTCGGCTCTATCCGAAGGCTTTATGCCTGTTCCTTCTAACAATAGGTCGATATTTTCCCCTTTTACGCCTAGTGAACTTTTCGCGTTATTTAAAATAGTCTTGCGCCTCATTGCAAAAAGACCTCTAACCACTTTTGTGTAGTGCTCTCGAGGTACGTCAAAAACAGGATTAGGTATAAACTGAATCACGCATGACTCGACATCGGGGACGGGAAAAAAGCAGTTTTTGGACACATTGAAAAGCACTTTGCACTTTCCGTAGTATTGCAAAGAAGCGCTTAGTGCACCGTAGTCGCTGTCTCCCGGATTCGCACAAATCCGCATGGCAACTTCCTTTTGCACCATAGCCGTAACTCGCGTTATGTTAGCTTTGTTTTCTAGAATTTTAAGAAGTAATTTTGCAGTAATGTAGTAGGGGAGATTGCCTGCAACGGCAAAGCTCTCTCCGTTAAAATGTTTTTTTGCAATTTCGCAAAAATCAGCCTTTAGTGCATCTTGAAGAATCACCGTAACGTCGCCGTCAAAATAGTCTGCGAGAACGCGCGTCATTCCTTCGTCTAGTTCGAGTGCAACAACTTTATCGCTTCGCTGTGCGAGCTCATATGTCAGCGCCCCCAGCCCCGGACCGATTTCAAGGACATTTTCTCCTTGTTTCACTGCAGCCTCAGCAATGTTTGCCGTAATGTTTGAATCACACAAAAAATTCTGCCCCAACTGCTTTAGAGCAGTTAGGGAGTAATTTTTAAGCGTCGTTCTGACGTAGTTATATGTCGCAGGATTTTCCTTCATAGTTATTTCAGTATGTAACACTTTACGTTGTGCTTTCTGCCCCATTCATAGCATTCTTCGGTTGAGAGCATAAACAAATCCCAAAGCGTCTCCTCTCTGTGACGCATACTTCCCGTATCTTCGATTCTTCCGTAACCGTATCCCGGGACGTAAACCTTAGTTCCGTATGGGAATCTTACGGGATCTGCCGCAACAGTTCCCAGTCTGGGCCATGTGCCCGTTGCTGTCGTATTTCCCGTTGCCGCATATGCGGTAACGTCATCGATAATTACTGTCTGTGCTATTATCGATGCATCCGGCGGTGGTGCGCTCGCGTGTTCGTAAAGCGATTCTGCACCGTGAATCTGTGCAGTAGTCGGAGCGGTTGTAAGTGTTTCCACATCGCCCCAATCGACGCCTTCGCCCGTTCCGACGATGTGTGAGTTGTCGTTAGAACTTCCTGAGCTAGAGCTTCCAGAACTAGAGCTTCCCGAGCTTGAACCTGAAGAACTCGAACTTTCGGATTCCTCCGGCTCTTCGGGCTCTGGTGGTGGTTCGTAGGTTCCAACCTTGGTGATCTCGTCTACAGCCTCTTTTACAACTGTAGTTTCTATAGTTTCTCTAGAAAATTCCTCTCCGTTCTTATAGGTTATGAGGATCGTGTTTTCTTGAACGCCGTCCTCGCCTTCCTGAGAAATTATTGTTCTTCCTTTCGCAAGGTCATCGTCATTTTTTGTAATTTCTTTGTAGTAGATGGCTTCGGTTTCCGTAATTGTCTCGGTCGTCACCCTTACTACACTTATTTCCATATCTGCAGAGACGTATGTGCCTGCTGAAGGATATATTTCATCCGTCGGCTCTACACTAACTCCGGATTTTTCAAGCGCATCGGATACAGTTCCCGCAATCATGTCTATCTCGTAGGTCTGTGCGTCGCTGTATATTGTGACAGGCATCGCCCTTCTAATTACTATAGTCATATCTTCGGACAAAGGCATGTCCATGCTCGTTTCTACAAGGTCGCTTTCTCCGATTATTATTTCATTATTTTCAAAAAATTCGCCAACTGTTTGTGCAGAAGTTGTAGCGTTCATAATGCGCCCCGAGTCGTTTATAGCCACGTTTACCGAGTTTGGTTCAAATACTCCTGCGGTTAAAAGCAGGGTAGATGCGAGCATAAATACGCTCGTTGCAATAGCTGTGGGCACTGTCCATTTAGAATAGCTAACTTCTTGAGTATAAGCTTTCTTTGCACGATTGGAATCCTTGTTTTTTTTGCTTTTAAAAAGATCGCATATCCGCTGCCATAAAACATTTAAACGCAAAAAACATACAACAGAACGAATCCTGCTTTTTATAAGCGTGTTTTTTCTGCGCTCCTCTTCCTTTGTCAGGCGTGAATTTTGCTGTCTTAGTGCATATGTTGGACGTTCCACTCTAAAAAGGTAGTTATGTACTTTTGGTTTTTTTGTCTTTTTGCGCATAAATCCTCCTACTCCGTGAAATTGTACCAAGAAATAAAACACCTGTCAATCTCAATGACTGAGATATGCAGGTGTTTTGTGTGAATAATTCGTTAATTTTACAGGTGTCTGATGTAATCCCTAAATTCCTTGCCGATGTCCTCTCTTTTTAAAGCAAATTCGACGGTAGCCTGTAAAAAGCCCATTCTGTCTCCAACGTCATATCTCTTTCCTTCGAATGCGCAGGCATAGACCTTTTCTTTTTGCATTAGGATTTTTATTGCATCGGTGAGCTGCATTTCTCCGCCTTTTCCGTATGCCGTTTTTTCAAGAGCTTCGAATATTCCGGGTGTTAAAATATATCTTCCAAGAATTGCCTTGTTGCTCGGAGCTTCGCTTTTTATTGGCTTTTCAACCATGTCCATAAGTTCAAAAACGTCCTTGACCTCTCCTGCGGGTTTTACAATACCGTATTTATGAACCTGATCCCAATTTACGCTTTGCACGCCGACAACCGAGTTTTCCATCTCTTCGTAAACTTTGGCAAGCTGTTTTAGTGCAGGAGTCTCAGAGACCACTATGTCATCTCCGAGTATTACGCCAAATGGGTCATTTCCTACAAAATCTCTTGCGCATGAGATGGCGTGTCCCAAACCCTTAGGCTCTTTTTGTCTTACGTAGTGTATGTTTGCAAGGTTTGTAATTCCGCGTACAACCTCGAGCTCTTCATCCTTTCCGCCCTTTTCAAGCGCAGTTTCAAGCTCTATAGATGCGTCAAAGTGATCTTCAATTGCACGCTTTCCTCTACCCGTTATGATAAGAATGCTCGTTGCACCGGATTTCACCGCTTCTTCAACGATATATTGAATTGTCGGCTTGTCTACAATCGGAAGCATTTCCTTAGGCTGTGCTTTGGTAGCGGGCAAAAATCTTGTTCCGAGTCCTGCCGCCGGTATTACAACTTTTTTTATATTCATAATCGACCTCACAATTACATTATTCTATCGTATATTATACACCAAACTCAGCTGTATAACAAACACTATTTTTAGGGCTGGATTTGAAATTATTCGCCTTCGTCGTCAACCTCTTCATCGGTGTCTTCGTCGTCGCTTTGATCGTCATCGCCTTCGTCGGAGTCTTCGCCATCATCGCTTTCGTCGTCATCGTTTGGAGTTTCAAAAAGTTCTTCATCCGGTGCCTGGCCTTTGTTCGTGTCCCGCTCAAATGCCTCCATTGCCACGTTTACCTTGACATCGCCGCCAATTTCATCGGGGCCGTCTATGGTTATAACCGAAATCGTTGTGTCGTCTAAGTTTGTAGGCCAGGAAACCATCCATGAAATGGATCTGCTCTGTCCTTCGTAGTCGTCGCTGGTAATCGGCGCAGTTCCGGTCTTTCCCGCAAGCTCCATGCCTTCAACTTTTAGCTGTTGTCCCGTACCTTCCTGCATAACGACACTGAGTGAGTCTATGATTATATCTATAGTACTCTGAGTCATAGTATCTTCTCTGAAAATTTCCTTTTCGTGCTGGTACACAATGACCTCAGTTCCATCAGTGTCCGTGTGGGAAGCTTTTTCAACGACATAGGGAACAATCATGTCCCCTCCGTTCATGAATGCCGTGTACATGGATCCTATTTGAATCGGGGTGATTTGAAATTCTCCCATTCCGTAGCCCATGTCAGAGCGAAGTTTCTGGTTCATCTCGGTCGTTTCGTTTATTATGTTTGGCGTTGCCGCTCCGAGTTCAAAGGGAACAGCTTCGTTAAAACCTATTTTGTCAAGGTAAGACAAAAATTCCTCGTCCGTGTATTGAAGCGCAATCCACCCGAAATAGATGTTATCCGAGTTTCTCATAGCGTTTGTAAAGTCTAGAGTTCCCGAAGTTTTGTCCCAACGTGAAACGGGCGGGTAGTACCAATCGGGCAAATCCGGAGTCCAACTGTTGTCGGAAATTTCGCTTTGGTATGGAAATACGGTGTCGGCTGAAATTGTGCCGTCGTCCAGCGCAAGCGCCGCCGTAAAAGGTTTAAAAGTTGAGCCCGGTGCATAAAGCCCTTGAGTCGCACGTGGAATAAGCGGAAGTCCGAGTTCGGGGTCTATCCAGCCTTCATAAGTTTCGTCGGAAATAGGATATAAGAAAGCGTTGTTGTCATAAGAAGGGTAGGAGATAAGCACTTCGACCGCTCCTGTGTGGGCGTCAAGGTAAATCGCTGCTCCTGTTTGGTCTTCTGTGCAGTGAGTCATAAGCGAAAAATAATGTTGTTCCTGCATATCGACGTCAAGAGTTGTATAAAGATCGTTGCCCTGCACAGGCTCTTCGTAATAGTACGTCTGTTTTTTCTCGCCTTCTTCGTTTACGAGCTCGACAGTGTATCCGTCTTCGCTCGTCAAGTATTCCTCAAAAGCAGATTCAAGCCCTGTGATGCCCACGGTGTCGTCCGTCTCGTAACCAAGATCTAGATATTCCTGCATACGCTCTTCTGAAAGTTCCGACACATCGCCTACATACCCGAGAACATGAGCAAAGGAAGCGCCGTACGGATAATGGCGCTGCTGTGTAATAGAGGTGCTGATTTCCACTCCGTCTATTGCCAAAAATTTCTCTTTTGTCAGCTCATCAAGTGTGTTTTTATTGTAGTCCTTAACGATAACCGTTGAATAATCCCTTGCAAGTGCAGTGTCATAGGCATTGCCGATTTTGAGTTCGTCTATCTCGGTAACAAGCCCCAGCGCTGAGATAACGTCGGATTTGACGGGTTGTTGAGTCATGTCAATGTATACGGTTTCAGAAAAATCATTGGTTGCAAGCACTCTCCCGTCGGCAGCGTATATCTCGCCCCGGTGCGCACTGATTGTTGAAGAGCGAACGTAGTCGCCCTCTTCCATAAACGGTAAAAACAGTTCATAAGAAAACTCCAGCCTTGACCGTTCATCGTCGTGATATATCATTGCAGAAAAATCGTTTTCCATTTCTCCGACGATGTCTGAATTATAGACAACTGTGTAACTTACCGTATCCTGCTCAATTTGCTTTGCCGTAACGGAAATATCGGTCAGGCGAAGTGCCACTACGAGCTTGTCCCAAGTGTCAATATAATCTTCTCTTGTAATGTTTTCTCTATAATCGGCAATATAGGAATATGCCTCTTCAAAATCCATTTTTTCTATGGCATCAAAATATCCGTCTACGGGAGTGTGTTCCATAGTCGTTTCGCAACTTGTAAATGAAATTATCGCAACTATAAAAAGTGCCGCAAGCACAAACTTTCTCAAATGTGACCTCCGCAATTGTTTTTTGTAATTATACTTCAAAGCACGCGAAAGTTCCATGATTTTGCTAAAAATTTATAATTTATACACATTAGAGCTTTAATAACCGGTGAACCCGGCAGCAGTGGTTGTGCAAAAGCATTGAAGTTGGAATAAGCTAAAATTCCTTAATAGCGTTGAGAGTCCAAGCCCTTGCGTAGTCTACTTGCAAGCCGCTTCCGCAGTGGTCGCAGGAAAGCTTTCCGCTTCCCACAATGGGAGCACCGCAATTTGGGCAATTGAGCGTTGCCGTGCCCTCTTCTTTGCCGTATTCGGACTTCTCTATTAAATATACCCACTCGGTTTTAGTTCTGGTT
>CAYJIQ010000046.1:0-388 GCA_964370275.1 uncultured Christensenellaceae bacterium | reverse complement strand
ACGCGCTTTTTTTCTTCACCGTTATCGCTTCTTTGATACTCAACGGCCGCTTGAATATGAATCACTGCCATATTTTGGTTTTTTGTATATCCGCTAATAGCGTGTTTATGAATTGTTATTCCCGAAATATTGGTTTTGTTTTGAACGAACTCTTTAGACATTTTAGAGATTTCGTCGTCCAGCGCTTTTTTGCTGTAATAGTGAGATGTATCGCCCGACTCAAGTGCACTGTAGTACGCAAAAATTTCGTCTCTGTCTCTGCTTTTCAGCTCGTCTACAGACATATCGGGAAAATCTCTTTCGATTCTGGGGCGAGCGAGAGATTCCATACCGTTAATGGATTTTACTGAATGAAGTGCATCAAATTCGCCCTGTTTTGCGAGAGCTG
>CAYJIQ010000045.1:7318-10513 GCA_964370275.1 uncultured Christensenellaceae bacterium | reverse complement strand
TTAAAAAAGTTCGATTTTTGTTGTTTTTCTCCAACAGCATTGTCAACCGTGCTGTTTTTACCGCTAAAGAACGCCAATACAGGAGCTATTGCGATGGGGATGGCCAACAACCATGCCATTTGCATAAAGCCCTGAGAGACTACCTCTGCTGATTGCCAAATCATCGCAGGTAAAACCGCCGCTACCAGTCCGAATGCAATTGAGAAGCACATCCTCCAAGCTGCAACCGAAGTTCTTCCGTCGTATGTGGGGTCAAGTTCCATGCCATAAGTTAAATAAGGTACGATGTAAAATGATGACACTATTAGCAATAACATGTATAGACCGCCTACGAGAATGAGTTTTGTTGTTACGTCCAGTCCGCTAGGGACAGAAAAGAGTGCGCCAAACGCTATAGCCATGGGTATCGCCGTCAATAGAAAAAATGGTCTTCTTCTACCGAACCTGCTCCTTGTACGGTCAGAAACATTTCCGGCAAGCGGGTCTGTTATAGCATCAAAAATATTTCCCATAAAACTTACAACGCCTGCAAGCAATGCAGGAATGCCAAGAACGTCAGTGAGATAGAACATGAGGAACAGAGGGACTACAGTAAACATCAGAGTGTTTGCAATCTCCCCGATTCCGTAAAGTGCCTTTGCCTTAGTCTTTACGCCTTTTTGTGTGTTAATAATATTTCCACCTTTCACTATAATATTTTCGTCATTATCAATTATAGGGAAATATGGCAAGCTGTCAAGTAATGGAAGTACTCATTTACCTTGTTTCAGTCTTTTGAAGTTTTATTCCTTTTAAAATTACACTTAAAGCGTAAGAAGTCCTGTGCGTAGTCGTAGCAGGTATTCCTTCGAGCGGATATAGCATGTTGAGCTGTTTGTACTTTTGAGTAGCCATCGTGTGATATGGTATAATATCCAGCGCCTTAATGTTTTTAAGCCCTGCTAAAAATCTACCCAGCCTTAACAAATACTTTTCTACCAAAGTTATACCTTCGATTACAACATGCCTTATCCATACATCCTTCCGGACTTCGGACAAATATTCAGCAAAGCGCAATATGCTTTCGTTTCCTACTCCCGTCAATGCCCTGTGTTGCTCAGAATCTATGTGCTTAATATCGAGCAATACCAAATCTGTATACTTAATCAGCTCGTCAAACTGTTCCTTTTTCTTGTCGCAAAAAGTAGCACCCGAAGTATCTATGCAGGTGTGAATGTTATTTTGTTTGCAAAGTTTAAAAAGCTCGACTACAAACTCTATCTGCAAAAGAGGTTCTCCGCCTGTTACCGTAATTCCGCCTTTTGTGTAATCTTTGATCTTTTCATACTTATCTAAAATATTTGCAGGTGTCATTAGTTCGCCTGAATTTGTATTCCAAGTGTCGGGGTTGTGACAATAGCTGCACCTCAACGGACAACCCTGCATAAAGACAATCATCCTTATGCCCGGGCCGTCTACCGTACCAAAAGAATCAATAGAGTGTACATATCCTTCCACAATCATACACTTACCCTTTTGTTAAATCTTTGAATGGAATGTGCGCGTTATAATATCATCCTGCTGCTCTTTGCTTAGTTTAACAAAATTAACCGCATATCCCGACACCCTTACCGTAAGCTGCGGATACTTTTCAGGATGTTTTTGTGCATCTAGCAATGTTTCCTTTGTAAAAACGTTTACATTTAAATGATGTCCTCCCATGCTTGCGTAGCTGTCAAGCAGTGAGACTAAGTTATCAATCTGTTTTTCGCTCGGGTTAATCATCTTTATTCTCCTTATCCTAAAATTTGATCTTCGTCAATAGTTTCATTCGGCTGTTTGCACGCCATGTTTGTGCACTCATCGTTAAAATCGCCAACCGTGTTAACGACAATATCGTCTATATCAAAGTTGTCGATGTCAAAATCTCCCATAAAAATCCTGTCGTCTTTTCCAAGCGCACCCGGAACAATTGAAAATGTGTCAGAAATTCCGTCAAGAGCATCTTCAAACGGCAATTTTGCAACCGACGCCAGTGAGGCCGCCGCTCCGCTTGTATCTCTTCCATGCATCGGATTTGCGCCCGGTGCAAATGGCACTCCCTGTTTTCTACCGTCGGGAGTCGATCCCGTTTTCTTTCCATATACGACATTTGATGTAATAGTCAAGATGGACATCGTAGGAACGCTGTTTCTATAGGTGTGATGCCTTCTTATCTTTTCCATAAATTTGCGAACAATGTTAATTGCTATTTTGTCAACTCTGTCGTCGTTGTTTCCGTACTTTGGATAGTCTCCGATAACTTCGTAGTCAACAACAAGTCCATCCTCATCCCTAATCACCTTAACTTTAGCATATTTAATTGCACTAAGCGAATCTGCGATTACCGAAAGTCCCGCAATTCCCGTTGCAAAGTACCGCTTAACTTCTCTGTCGTGAAGCGCCATCTGAACTCGTTCATAGCAGTATTTGTCATGCATGTAGTGGATTATGTTAAGCGCACTCACATAAACGTCAGCCAACCATTCAAGCATATTGTCGTACTTTTCAACAATGTCATCGTAATCCAGATAATCGCCTGTAACCGCTCTGTATTTTGGACCTATCTGCACCTTAAGTTTTTCATCCATCCCGCCGTTTATAGCATAGAGCAGGCATTTAGCAAGGTTTGCACGAGCCCCAAAAAACTGCATTTCTTTGCCCACTTTCATAGAAGAAACACAGCAGGCTATAGCGTAGTCGTGTCCGTGAACCGCTCTCATCAGCTCATCATTTTCGTACTGAATAGAAGATGTCAGTATCGACATTTTTGCGCAGTATTTTTTAAAGTTGGCAGGAAGCCTCGGCGACCAAAGCACTGTAAGGTTTGGCTCGGGAGCGGGGCCTAGGTTTGAAAGAGTATGTAGAAACCTAAACGAAGTTTTAGTTATCATGTGACGTCCGTCAACAGTCATTCCTCCGATCGATTCTGTCACCCATGTCGGGTCGCCCGAAAATAGCGTGTTATACTCGTTCGTCCTTGCAAATTTAACAAGTCGAAGTTTCATGACAAAGTGATCAAGAAACTCCTGAACGTCCTGCTCTTTGTAAATTCCTCTGTCCAAATCTCGTTTAATATAGATATCAAGGAATGTCGAAACGCGACCAAGGCTCATCGCTGCGCCATTTTGTTCCTTTATCGTCGCAAGGTATCCAAAGTAGAGCCACTGTATCGCC
>CAYJIQ010000045.1:5893-7308 GCA_964370275.1 uncultured Christensenellaceae bacterium | reverse complement strand
CCTCTTGTGCGTTGCTCGCAGGTAACGAAATGTCATATCCGTAACTCGCTGCCATTTCCTTTATTTCGCCCAGTGCCCTCACCTGCTCGGCAAGCTCTTCACGAAGCCTGATGTTTTCCTCTGTCATCGAGTGCGACGCCGTTTTAAGCTGTTCTTTTTTATCTGCAACCAACATGTCTATGCCGTATAGTGCCACACGCCTATAGTCTCCGATAATCCTTCCTCTGCCATAGGCATCCGGTAGTCCTGTAATGATAGCAGATTTTCTGGCCAGCTTTATTTCATCTGTATAGACATCAAAAACTCCGTCGTTGTGCGTTTTTCTGTACTTCGTAAATGTGTTTACTATATCCTTTGACACCTCATAACCATACTGTTTGCAAGCGTTATAAGCTGTGCGTATTCCTCCAAACGGATGTAAACTGCGCTTAAATGGCTTGTCTGTTTGGAATCCCACAATAGTTTCTTCATCTTTGTTTAAATAGCACGGACCATGAGAGGTTACTGTCGAAACGATGTCGGTGTCCATATCGAGCACTCCACCCTTTTCGTTTTCAAGCCTGTTTAGCTCGAGCACCTGCTTCCAGAGGCTTTTTGTAGATTCGGTGGCAGGTGCTAAAAAAGCATCGTCTCCTTCGTATTGTGTGTAGTTAAGAGTGATAAAGTCGCTTACGTCGATTGCCACATCGCTCCATTTTCCCGTCTTAAATCCCTTCCAGTTCTCTGAATAAATAAACTCCATCTATATACCTCCGTATTTTATTAACTTATTAATTATGTTATAATCATATTTCATTAGATTATGCGCACCGTGTACCATTTTCACCTTCATACCACGCATTAAACTTGCACCGAATTGAGAAACCTTATCGTAGATTCGCGACCGCAGACTGAGTTAGTCTTGCTTAACTCATTTTACCTCTTAATTATGATTTTGTCAATTTATTACTACCAATTGTCGTTAATTTACAGCTTTGGGCTACAAAAACACACACCTAATTCTAAACAAAAATCCCCCTATTTTTTAGAGGGATTTTTTCGTTTGTAGGCCTTATTTTCAGCTTTCACAGCGTTGGCAAAGCCCAAACTAATATTCGCATAACTGCTATTTTATTTTTTTATCATACAACCTTGCTGCATTGAGCACGACAAGCACCGAGCCGGCGTTGTGCACAAGTGCACCCGTCGCAGGGTTTAACAACCCCATTACCGACATTACAATTGCCGCTAAGTTAATCGCCATAGAGAGAGTGATGTTAAACTTTATCGAAAAAATAGTTGCCTTTGAAAGCTTCTTGATGTATGAAATTTTTGATATATCGTCGCTCATAATAGCGATATCAGCAGCATCTATTGCAATGTCGCTTCCCATCGTCCCCATAGCCACACCGACCGTCGCAGTTTTAAGCGCAGGT
>CAYJIQ010000045.1:0-5883 GCA_964370275.1 uncultured Christensenellaceae bacterium | reverse complement strand
GTGCATCGTTTACACCGTCTCCTACCATGCAAACTTCGATATTTTTGTCTAACATAGAGGTTATAGCCTCTACCTTGCCCTCGGGCAACAGCGAAGAATACACCTCAGTAATGCCCACCTTGTTTGCGATAAAGTTTGCACTTTTTTCGTTGTCTCCCGTGAGTAACACAGTCTTCTGAATTCCCGCCAATCTAAGCTCTGTTATAGCGGTTGCGGAAGTTTCTTTAATCTGATCGCTAAGACCGATAATTCCTAAAACCCGGCTATCATCTGACACGATAATCACAGCTTTTCCCTGTTCTCTTAGTGCATCGCAAGTCTCTTGCACCTCGGGTTGAACACTCACGTTTGCAATGCTGTTAATAAGGCGTTCGTTTCCACAATAAATTTTCTTATCCATCACCTGCCCAACAACACCTTGGCCGACAGTCATGGTAAAATCTGACACTTCACACACTTTTATGCCCAAATCCCTGCCATGTCTCACAATTGCTTTTCCTATCGGATGCTCCGAACGACTTTCAACACTTACCGCCAAGATAACCAGCTCACTTTCGTCAATGTCAAAGGCCTTTATGTCGCTAACAGCCAGTTTTCCCTTAGTAATTGTCCCTGTTTTGTCAAACGCAACGGTTGAGACTTTTCCCATCTCCTCAAGCGCTTCGCCGGATTTTATAAGCACGCCGTTTTTAGTAGCCTGACCTATAGCCGCAACGATTGAAGTTGGTGTCGCAAGTGCCAGCGCACATGGGCAAAACACAACCAGCACAGTAACAGACCTAATCAGCGCATCTTCGTGTTCGTTTAACACAAAGGCAAATATTATATAAGTTATTACCGCAATAATACATGCTATAGGAACAAGCCACCCCGCCCACTTGTCGACTATTTTTTGTGTAGGAGCTTTGTTCTTTTCTGAGTCCTCAACAAGTTTGATCATCTTTTGCAACGAGGAATTGGCAAATGACTTTGTGACACTCACATCCACCGAGCCGAACCTATTTATCGTTCCCGCAAAGACTTCATCTCCCACACCTTTATCGACGGGAAGCGACTCTCCGGTCATAATGCTCTGGTCAACCGTCGTATTTCCCTCGCAAATAGTTCCGTCTGCAGCGAAGCTTTCTCCGGGAAAAACTCTGATTATCTCATCGACCGATATATCCTTTGCATCCACCATTTTTTCGCTAATTTCGCCGTCCGACAGCGTAGAGATAACTCTGCCTTGCGTTGGCACTAAGTTAAGTAACTTTTCAATTCCCTTTTTTGCCTTGTCTACCGTTCTGTCTTCCAGCCACTCGCCTATAGCCATGATAAACGCAATTTCACCTGCGGCAAAAATATCTCCGATGTAGATTGCCGCAATCATTGCAATAGATATAAGAAGCGATGATGTGATTTTTTTTGCAAATGTGTTAATTATCGCAGAGTAAAACAGGGGAATTCCCGAAATTATGAATGATATCCATGCGGGGTTGATGGGGAATTCAAAATTCACTCCCATGAGCGGAAAAATATATTCCGTTAAAAAACTCGCAAGCAAAAATATCCCCGATACTATTAAAAAAGGAATCGAATTAAGTTTATTTATTAAATTTTTCATATGGCCTCCCTAAATTGTCTTTGAAAATTGATTAAGCGCAGAAATCAGCCTGTTTATCACATCGTCGGCATTTCCCTCTTTTGCTGCGTCTAATAGACAGTGTTGCATATGCCCCTCTAAAATCACCTGCCCTGTTTTGTGAAGAGCGGATTTTACCGCGCCTATCTGAATCAAGATATCCTCACATGGTTTGTCGTTTTCCACCATTTTCTGTATTCCTCTGACTTGACCTTCAATTTTTTTAAGACGCCTGTTAATCGCGTCCACGTCCATACACTGAATCATAAAACTCCTCCTTTATACCCATAGGGGGTATATGTATATAATACTGCCATTTCCAGTAAAAGTCAATAATAATATCGCATTTTTGAAATAAGCTCTTGACATTAGACATATAATTAGTGTAAACTAACCTTAGTTAGAATAAACTAACCCGTGAAGGAGAAAAATTATGAGTATTGTTATTGTAGGTGGCAACGACTGCATGGTCTGTAAATATAAAAAACTTTGCGAGGAATATAATTGCAAAGCAAAGGTTTTTACACAACCCGCAGGTCTGAAAAGACAAATCGGCAGTCCTGACTTAATAGTATTTTTTACAAACACAGTTTCTCACAAGATGATTAAGTGTGCACTGGCAAACGTAAAAAGCGAAAATGTAATCATCGAACGTTGCCATTCAAGCTCAATGTCGGCGCTTAAAGGCGTACTTGAAACGCACGCTAGCTGAGGTGAAACATGGCCGGGAATGTAATTAAACACTGTGCTCCGACTTTAGCAGGATTAAAAGTAGCTAACGCGTTTAGCTACAGGTGTAAATCAAAATCACATGCCCAGCGGATCGTCTCCGCATTAAACGCAAAGTTAAACACGAAGGGTGTATTTGTTAAACTCCTAAGGTTTAAAGACGGCAGGTCTCTTTACTATGTTTACAGAGATTCTCTTTTAAAGAAGCTACTTTCCTCTTCTAATGTGCGCGATTTTCTAAAAGATTACGGTTATGAAAACTTTGATACCAAATATTGTGTGCACACACTTAACAACCGCCTTGAGCAATGCGACGACTTCCCGCATGAAATCGGAATATTTCTTGGATATCCTCTAGAAGATATAAAATCGTTTATTTGCAACTCCGGAAACAACGCACTTTGTGTCGGTTGCTGGAAGGTCTACCACGATGTAGATGTCGCACAAAAAACCTTTTGTAAATACAACAAGTGTAAAAAGATATATATGCAAAAATACGCCTGCGGAGTTGACATCGTAAAACTTACCGTCGCTTGTTAATAGTAAAAAAAATAATAATGTTCATAACAATTGATTTTCCGGCTAAGATGTTGTAAAATGTACATATTACATATGTGCATTGAGTTGACAGCTGAGAACTCTTTAGCACTACCAGCAGTGGCAGACACTGAGATAGGAGTTCATATGAAAATCGATATACTTTCTACAATTGCAACCTCGATTATCGCCGGTGCATTAATGAACAGAAAAGCACAAAGAAATAATAACACACTGGCCTTGCCGTCTTTTAACGGTGCAATAACCGTAAAAAGCGCAGTGACAGGAAGAATCAGATTTAACATCCCTTGTCTTGTTTCAAATTCAGAACTTTGTAATCATCTGAGTACTCAGATTGCGCGGTTTTCCTCGGTAAAAAAAGCGAGTATAAACCCCACGCTGGGCTCAGTTCTTTTGGAGTACGACGAAAACGCAATTGAAGCACAGCTTTTGCAAGCCGCGATCATTAAACTCTTGGGTCTTGAAGACACGCTTGAACAAAGCGGAAAGAGCCTTGTTGCTATCAAGGCAAAACAAACACAAGATGCGCTAAACCTTGCAATATCAAATAAAACGGGCGGGCTGTTAAATTTCAGCACACTGATTGCAGCCGCGCTAATAGGACTCGGCATATATAAAATACGCAGAGATTTTTGTGTTTTGCCAAACGGTTTTACCATGATAAGATGGGGATTTAACAGACTTTTGGGCTTTGGGAGTGATTAAAAGGAGATCAACATGAACGTCATCAGAGAAGAAGATATTTCACTTGTCCACAGATGTGAAGGCAGACTCCGAATAAAATGCGGACTTATTTGTGCTACAAACGAGAAGCTGCCTGAAATAGCAAAAGCTATATGTGCGATACAAGGTGTAACTAAAGCAGAGCTTAACCCGCTTTCAAATAGCATCTTGATTCTGCACAGGGAGGCAGGCAACGATGTTTTTCATGCCGTAAGAGAGATAATTTCTTTTTATTCCAACTTAATTAAAAAGGACAAACAGCCCGCAAGATTTAGCAGCGAACAAAGTTCTAAAGTATTGCTTGCCAGACTGGCAGTATCTGGAGCTACACTTCTTCTTGGAAATACGGTCTTTAAAAACAAAGTGAGCACTGCAAGCGCAGGGATTCTTTCTAAATTCACTTCTATCCCTTCCCTCGTAAGTCTCTGCCTCACTGCTCCGCTTTTAAAATCGGCTTGGCGTGGGTTTGTCGAGACAAAAAGACCAAATGCAGATTTTCTAACTATAACCTCTATTGTGGCAAGCATACTTTTGGGCAACAGCTACTCGGCTCTCACCATTATTATGCTAAGCGACATTGCAGAGTTTATGACTACTTATACCATAGAGCGCACGAGAACTTCTATAAAAAAACTTCTAAGTGTAGACGAAGACTACGCATGGCGATTGCTTGAAACAGGCGAGATGCAGCGTTGCCACGTGAGCAAGATAAACATCGGCGACAGCGTTGTCATCCACACAGGCGAAAAAGTGACGGTAGACGGACAGATTATATCGGGTCAAGCACTAATAGACCAAAGCTCGACAACAGGAGAATTCTTGCCGATTCTATCAAAAACATCAGACAATGTCTTTGCAGGTTCAATCGTAAAAAGTGGAGTAATTACTGTAAAAACGCTAAAAGTCGGAGACGACACTGTAGTCTCCAGAATTGTGAATATGGTTGAAAATGTCGCTTCTCAGCAAGCACCCATTCAACACTATGCTGACCAGTTTTCAAACTATCTGGTTCCTCTAAACTTTTTAGCATCGATTGCAGTTTATCTTGTAACGAAAAACCCGACTCAGGCACTTAAAATGCTCGTTATCGACTACTCGTGCGGCATAAAACTATCAACTGCAGCGGCTTTTTCTGCGGCAATTCATTCGGGAGTTAAGCAGGGCATACTAATAAAAGGCGGTGCTTATCTTGAACGAATGCAGAGTGCAAACACTGTAATTTTTGATAAAACAGGCACGATAACCGAGGGAAGACCCGAAATTATCGAGAGCCACATAATGGACAAGCGCTTTTCTGAAAAAAAGGTTATCGCATACGCCTGTGCCGCTGAGGAAACATCATCTCATCCGCTTGCAGACGCCGTTTTGCAATATGGCAAGAAAATCGGCGTAGAGATACCGGTGCACGGTGATGTTCAGACGGTTGTTGCAAGGGGAACATATACAGATGTTGATTCTAAGTGTGTACGTGTCGGCAGTGCTGCATTTATGACGGAAAACAGCATTCAAATACCTGAGGATACAGAATTTTTGCACAAGAACGGAATCCCACTCTATGTCTCCGTCGATAAAAAATTGGTAGGCGTTATTGTGGCGGCGGACAGGCCGAGACAAAACATAAGGCGTGCTATAAACAACCTGCGAAACCAGGGAATAGACGAAATTTCCATTATGACAGGAGACACCAAAGAACAGGCAAAAATAGTCGCAACAAAAGTCGGAGCCGACTCATATAGAGCAGAACTGTTGCCCGAGCAAAAAGCATCGGCTGTTATGAAGTTCCAATCCGAAGGAAATCGTGTTATAATGGTAGGCGATGGAATTAACGATGCTCCTGCACTGGCATACGCAGATGTCGGAATTTCTCTTGGTAGCAAATCGACAGATGTGGCAATGGAAACTTCAGACATAGTAATCGGCAGAAATAACCCGATGCTAATTCCAAAAGTGCGCAAAATTTCGACTAAAACTATGTCAGTTGTTAAGCAAAATTTCGGCATGGTAATAGCAATAAATACACTCGGGCTTATTCTCGGTGCGGCGAGCAACATCTCTGTGTTTTGGAGTGCAATGCTTCACAACATGAGCACTATTGCTGTTGTTGGCAACTCGTGCAGACTGCTTATGGCCGGTTCTGATAAGGAGAAAAAACTATGACACATGCAAACCTTGTTATCGTACATTCTGCCGAAGGCAGACTCAGGCTTAAGCTTGAAAGAGGGCTTAAAGATGTGCAAGCCGCAATAAAATAC
>CAYJIQ010000044.1:0-10584 GCA_964370275.1 uncultured Christensenellaceae bacterium | reverse complement strand
AAACGAGGCAAAACAGAGAGAAAAGGCGATGGAAACTGCCGATATTTACGCTCCCATTGCTCATCGATTGGGTATAAGCAAAATTAAATGGGAACTTGAGGATTTGTCGCTTAAATACATGCACCCTCAGGAGTACTATGAAATCTCTTCAAAACTTAAGGACACGCGCGAAGACAGAGAAAAGTATATTTCAGGAATTGAGGCGATAATACTTAAAAAGCTCGACACGGTGGGCGTAAAATGTCAAATAGAGGGAAGACCAAAGCATATTTACAGCATCTATAACAAGATGGTGAAAAACAACAAAACATTTGAGGAACTATACGATCTTATCGCTGTGCGAATTATAGTTTCAAGCGTGAAGGATTGCTATGAAGTCTTAGGCGCGGTGCACACGATTTGGCGGCCTATTCCCATGCGATTTAAAGACTATATTGCAGTTCCAAAACCAAATATGTATCAGTCGCTGCATACGACGCTTCTTGGCAAGGACGGACGCCCGTTTGAAGTGCAAATTCGTACAGAGGAAATGCACGCAACTGCCGAATACGGAATCGCTGCTCATTGGAGATACAAACAAGGCGCAAAATCCGACTCAAAAACGGATAGAGAAATGGCGTGGCTCAGAGAGCTTATGGAGTGGCAAAACAGCCTAAAAGATTCGCGTGAGTTTATGGAAGCTATTAAGGTCAACCTATATAACGATAGCGTGTTTATATTTACACCAAAAGGTGAAATTAAAGACTTTATCAGAGGTGCAACACCGCTTGACTTTGCGTATTCTATTCACTCTCAGATAGGAAACAAATGCACCGGTGCAAAGGTGAACGGCAAGATAGTTCCGCTTACATATGAGCTAAAAACAGGAGATATAGTATCTATCATCACTTCTTCTTCGAGCAAAGGACCTTCAAGGGACTGGCTGGGAATTGTAAAGACGGCACAGGCGAGAAACAAAATTCGCCAGTGGTTTAAGAAGGAGATGAAAGAAGAAAATATCCAAAAAGGTCGCGAAATGCTTGAAAACGAGGCAAGGCGGCGCGGATATGATTTACACACTCTCACAAAACCCGAGTGGCTGAAGCCCGTCTGTTCAAGGCTTACGATAAAAGACCTAAACGACCTTTATTCGTCGATTGGATATGGCGGAGTGTCTACAGCACAGGTGCTCGGAAAGCTTATCGAATGCTACAAAAAAGAAAATTGTGAAGAGGATAAAGTTCAAAGAGAGAAGTATTTTGCGCGAGCTACTAAGGATGCGAATACAGTAATAAGCGTAGTTGGATATGACGACATGGTAGCAAGGCTTGCCAGATGCTGCAACCCGCTTCCGGGAGACGAAATTGTAGGATACGTTACAAGAGGCAGAGGGGTTTCAGTGCACCGTGCCGATTGTTCAAACTTAATGAGTACCGATTTTACCGAAGAGCGACGAATAGACGTTGCATGGGTTAAATCAGACAGCGGAAAGTTCCTCGTGGAAATTCAAATTGAAGCGGATGACCGAGCGGGAATGGTAGCAGACATAACGGGCAAACTAGCGTCGATGAGTTACTCTATGGTGACGATGAACGTAAGGCCGGTGGAAAACAACACATGTATTATCGGCATAAAATTAGAGGTAAATGCCATTGATGAGCTTCACCATATTCTCAATAAAATGCGCTCAATAAGTGGCGTTTGGGAAGCGTATAGGTTGAACAACTGATTTGGTGAAGTGATTATGAGAGCAGTAGTAACAAGAGTAAGAAGTGCAAAAGTAGAAATTGACGGGCGGAGCATTTGCGAGATAGGAAATGGTCTTCTCGTTTTGCTTGCCGTTGCGCAGGGCGACGAACAGGCAGATATTGACTATATCGTAGAAAAGACATTAAACTTGCGGATATTTGAGGATGCCGAAGAAAAAATGAATCTTTCGCTAAAGGACGTAGGTGCTCAGTTGCTTCTCGTTTCAAACTTTACGCTTATGGGCGATTGCAGAAAGGGGAGAAGACCCTCATTCATCGGCGCCGGAAGTCCGTCCGAGGCTCTACCGATATACGATAGGGCTGTTGATGCGTTTAAAAATTCATACCCCGACGTCAAGACTGGGCAGTTTCAGGCGGACATGCAGGTGTTTTCGTGCAATGACGGCCCTGTAACGCTGATATTGGATTCAAAAAAAATACTTTAGGAGAATAATATGGAAATAATAAAGATTGTGACGGGGATAGTATCTACAAATTGCTACATTCTGTATGACGAAAAATGTAATGCAGCAGTCGTAGACCCTGCCGACGGGGCGATGAGAATTGAGAAAATTCTTGCCGACGAGGGGTTGACACTTGGGGCGATTCTCGTTACGCACGGTCACTTCGATCACATCGGAGCGGTCAGCGAACTTAGAGAAAAGACAGGTGCAAAGGTTTATATGCATGAAAAGGACGCTATTATGTTAACCGATCCGAATGCCGATAGCATGGGAAAACAGTTTGGAACGATTCCGTCAAAGGTTGATGTTGAGCTAAAGGGCGGAGAAAAGATACAAGTGGGTGATATGGTTTTTGACGTAATGCACACTCCCGGGCACACTGTCGGAGGCGTTTGCTATATTTGCAATGACTCAATCTTTTCAGGAGATACTCTTTTTAACATGACTATAGGAAGAACGGATTTGCCGGGTGGAGATTATAAGACACTCATTGATTCAGTAAAAAAGCTTTCAAACGCATATCCCGAGGACATGAGAGTTTTTCCGGGGCACGACGAATGCACGTCTCTTGATTTTGAGCGAGACAATAACCCATTTTTAAGATGACAGCACTTGAGATAGACCACCCAGAGTATTTTGGGGATATATGCGAGGTAATACGGCTTTTTACCCAAGAAAAGCGAATTGAATCCGTGCGTTCAAATGATGGGGTTTTAATAACTGCGAAACTTGAAATGCATAAAACTGCCATTTTTGAGGCAAAACTTTTTGAGGATGGAATTTTGCAAAAGTCTATGGTTTATGAGTGCGAAGCATTCGGCCTAGATCAACTTGAGTATAAAAAACACACAAAGCGTGGATTTAAAATATGCGTATACAGGCTGCTATGTGGGTTTTATGCAAAGAAACTGCCCTGGGGATGTCTAACGGGGATAAGGCCTACAAAACTATTGCGCGAGCTCGAAGCGACGATGGGAAGTAGCGAGGCAAGACAACTTTTAACCTGCGATTTTGACGTTAGCGAAGAGAAATTTTCGCTTACAAAACAGATTTTGAAGGTACAAGACAGGTGCACCCGGGACATAGCGCAAGACGACATAGATATATACGTGGGAATTCCGTATTGCACTTCTCGGTGTTCGTACTGCTCCTTTTCCTCGGGCGTGACAAAATGCGATGAGGATACATACGCTTACACACAGATGCTATTAAAGCAGATTAATGATTTAAAGTGTGTAATTGAAGGCAGGAATATTCGTGCAATTTATGTCGGAGGAGGAACCCCCACAGCACTCAGTGCAAAACAGCTCAAGTCTGTGCTTGAAGCACTGCCGAAAGTCGAATGTGAGTTTTGTGTGGAGGCGGGTAGGCCGGACACCATAACCAGAGAAAAACTAGACATAATTGCAGGGTGCGGTGCAAATAGGATTAGTGTTAATGCTCAGACTTTGAATGACAATACACTAAAGATTATTGGTAGAGAGCACACTGCTCAGGATTTTTTTGACGCTTATGAGTTGGCAAGAGAATATCCGTTTGTGATAAACGCAGACGTTATTATAGGGCTTCCCGGTGAGGGCGAAAATGAGTTTTTACGAACACTTGATGGGATGATTGACATTGATCCTAACAATATAACCGTACATACGTTGGCGGTAAAAAAGGGCTCAAAATTCGCAGAGGATAATGAGTTTGTAGACACAAGTGATGCAGCAAGGCTAGTTGAAGTTGCTAGGGAAAAACTGCAAAATTCGGGCTACAATCCCTACTATATGTACCGCCAAAAGTACATGGCGGGAAACCTTGAAAATGTCGGATATTCAAAACCCGGATGTGAGTGTGTATATAATATTGACATGATGGAAGAGATAGCAAGTGTCCTAGCGATGGGTGCGGGTGGTATTTCAAAAAAAGTGTACGATAAAAAGATTAAACGTGGGCCTTGCGTCAAGGATATTAAAAACTATATTGAGCGCACGGACGAGATGACACAGAGAATGATAGAACTTTTTTCTTAACGGAGGAATAATTTTGGACTATAAAGCACCAAAGGGCACTAGAGATATAACCGGGGAGATAAGCTATAAGTGGCACTACCTCGAGGAAGTGATACGGGATGTTTGCCGTGTAAATGGGTTTAGCGAGATAAGAACTCCTATATTTGAACACACAGAACTGTTTTTGCGCGGAGTTGGTGATACTACAGATGTCGTACAAAAAGAGATGTACACCTTTGAAGATAAAGGTGGGAGGTCTATTACCCTAAGACCCGAGGGAACGGCGGGAGTTGTGCGCAGTTTCATCGAAAGCGGGAGAGCCGGAGGAGCGCAACCGACGAAGCTTTATTATTTAAGTGCGCCGATTTTCAGGTACGAAAACCCACAGGCGGGAAGGCTTAGGGAACATCACCAATTTGGAGTTGAGATGTTTGGAGCAAAGGACGCCTCCGCAGATGCCGAGGTAATACTTCTCGCACTTAATATGTTTAAAAAACTGGGGATTACAAAACTGTCGCTCAACATAAATTCTATCGGATGTCCGGAGTGCAGACCCGAATACAATAAAAAGTTGGTGGAGTATTTCACGGATAAAAAGAGCGAGCTTTGCGGAACTTGTCACGATAGGCTGGAGAAAAATCCGCTTAGGCTGCTCGACTGCAAGGTTGAAAAGTGCCATAATATTGCGATGGACGCACCTGTAATTGCTGAAAATCTATGCGAAGAGTGCGAAACCCACATGCAGGCGTTAAAATCATATCTTGAAATATCCCAGGTTGAATACTCGGTGAATCCACATATAGTTAGAGGGCTTGACTACTACACAAAGACGGTGTTTGAAATTATTTCGGACGAAATCGGTGCGCAAGGGACTGTGTGCGGTGGAGGAAGATATGACGGGCTTATTAAACAACTCGGAGGTCCTGTTATGCCGGGCGTTGGGTTCGGGCTTGGAGTCGAGAGGTTGCTTATGGTGCTTGAAAGCGCGGGCATAGAGATAAAACAGCCCGAAAGGACAAAGCTCTTTGTATGCACGATGGGAGATGATACAAGAGTTGAAGCATTTAAAATGCTAAATGAACTTCGCGCCATTGGAATCTCGTGTGACATGGATCATGCAAAACGCAGCATGAAAGCGCAGTTCAAGTATGCAGATAAAATTGGTGCACAGTATGTTTTGACTATAGGCGAGAGCGAACTTCAAGAGGGAGTTGCGAAGCTGAGAGATATGAATAATTCAGAGGAAAGAAGTGTGCGGCTTAAAGATGTTGTAGCCGAACTAAAAGGAGAAGCGTAATGAGTGAAAATTATGAATTTTTGTCGGGAATGAAGAGAACTGCGCTTTGCAGTGAGTTTTCAAAAGCGGACATCGGAAAGACAGTTACCGTCATGGGCTGGGTGGATGCTGCAAGAAATTTGGGAAGCCTAATTTTTATCAGGCTTAGGGATAGAAGCGGTTGCGTTCAGATATTTTTTGATCAAGATATGGTCGACTACGAAAAGGCGACTACGCTCAGGCATGAGTTTGTCATCGCCGTTACCGGACAAATTGTTGCAAGAGACGAGGAAAACGTCAATGCAGAAATGAAGACGGGCGAGATAGAAATCAAAGCAGATGTGCTAAAAATTCTCTCAAAATCCGAAACTCCGCCCTTCGCCGTAACAGAGCAGAGTAACGTGCGCGAAGAGCTAAGACTAAAATACAGATACCTTGACCTCAGAAGAGCGCCAATGCAAAGAAACCTCATGTTAAGAAGTGAGATTTCCATGAGTGCGAGAAATTACCTCGCAGAAAACGGGTTTTTAGAGATAGAAACGCCGATGCTTATAAAGAGCACGCCCGAAGGTGCTAGAGATTATCTTGTTCCCAGCAGGGTTCACACCGGGAATTTCTATGCACTTCCGCAGTCGCCACAGATTTTCAAACAGCTACTCATGGTTTCGGGATACGACAGGTATTTTCAGATCGTAAAATGTTTTAGAGATGAAGATTTGCGTGCGGACAGACAGCCCGAGTTTACACAGATCGACATGGAAATGTCATTTGTCGAACAGGACGATGTTATGGCGATAAATGAAGGTCTGATGAAGAGGATATTTAAAGATGTGCTCGATGTAGACGTCCAACTTCCCGTGAAGCGTATTACCTATGCAGATGCCATGAACAGATACGGAAGCGACAAGCCGGACACGAGGTTTGGGCTTGAACTTAAAGACATTTCGCACGTAGTTAAGTCATGTGAATTCAAGGTGTTCTCATCGGTTTGTGAATCGGGCGGAAGTGTTCGTGCGATATGCGTGAGTGCAAGTATCCCGAGAAAGCAGATAGACGCATACGGAGAATTTGTAAAGACATATGGCGCAAAGGGTCTTGCTTGGATTAACTTAAAAGAAGAGGGGATAACCTCGCCCATTGCAAAGTTTTTGTCAAAGAAGGAACTTGCGGACATCATAGAGACCGTTGGAGCAAAGACAGGCGATGTTATATTCATAGTTGCGGATAAGGATAAAGTAGTTTTTGATTCGCTCGGTGCGCTCAGGCTAAAAGTCGCAAAGGCACTTGGCCTGATAGACGAAAATGTGTTTGATTTCCTTTGGGTTACAGACTTTCCGCTGTTTGAGTATGACGAAGAAAACGACAGATATGTTGCGATGCACCATCCGTTCACAAGTCCGCACGACGAGGACATTGAGTTTCTTGAAAGTCAGCCGGAAAAGGTGCGTGCAAAGGCATATGACATGGTGCTCAACGGAAATGAAATTGGCGGCGGAAGTGTGAGAATACATTCAACAGACCTACAGGAGAGAATGCTTAAAGTATTGGGCTTCACGCAAGAGCGGGCTTGGGAACAGTTTGGATATCTTATGGAAGCTCTTAAATACGGAACTCCACCGCACGGCGGCCTTGCATACGGGCTCGACAGACTTGCGATGATTATGACAAAGTCGGGAACAATTCGTGACGTTATTGCCTTTCCGAAGGTGCAAAATGCGTCCTGCCTTATGAGCAATGCGCCGGGAACCGTTGAGCAGTCTCAGCTAGAAGAACTCGGAATAGACATTGTAGAGGAGTAAAATATGCTTGAAAGCGGAGAGGTTGTAAACCTATCGGGCGACACGGCATATGTACGCTTTAAAAGGGGTTCTGCCTGCGGAAATTGTAATGCATGTGGGATGTTAAAGGATATGAGCGAGCATATAATAGACGTAAAAAATTCGCTGGATGCAAAGCAAGGGGACAGAGTTTTAGTCGAATTTGCGACGAAAAGCGGTATTACTTCTTCGGCAATCGCTTACATATTTCCTCTTTTGATGCTTGTATTGGGTGTCATTTTGGGGTATATTATAGGAGAGGCATACTTTGCGGATAGTGTAGAAATTTTTGCTGCCGTCTTAGGACTCGTATTTACAGCACTTGCGTTTTTGGCGATAAAGCTTGCTGAACCGCTACTAAAGCGGAGAGTTGCAGATACATTTAAGCTCGTAAGAATAATAGACGAAAAGGAGAAGGACAATGGCTGAAAATGTAAAGATTATAACAGGTGAAAACTTTGAGCAGGAGGTGCTTAAATGTGAGTTGCCGGTAGTGCTCGATTTTTGGGCAAGCTGGTGCGGACCGTGCAAGATGTTTGCTCCCACTTTCGAGGAAGCTGCGAATGAGCTTGCAGGCAAGGCAGTGTTCGGAAAAATCAATGTTGACGAACAAAAGGAGCTTGCGACAAAGTATAAAATAATGAGCATTCCTACAATCATTACTTTTAAAAATGGAGAAATGGCTGACAAAAAGGTAGGCGCTCTTTCTGTAGCTGGTTTAAAAGAACTTATATAGGATACGTGTCTATAAATTTGCACTGAATATTTAATTAATGGGAAGATTCCGCTACGGCGGGGTTTTCCTTTTTTTGTTCACCTTAAAAATCATAGATGTTAATAAAATGTTAACGAAATACAATGAAATTATGAATAATCGCGCAAATAGTTGACATTCTTCGAGAAAAAAAGCTATAATTAGTGAGAGTTAAGTGAAAAAAGTTACAGTATATTTAGAAGGATGGCTAATATGACAAAATTTGATAAAAATAGAGCAAAAGCTGAGAAGGCTAATAAAATGATAAATATAAAAAAATACATGAAAAAGTTCAAAATAGCTACGATTGTTGCTGTAACTTGTCTTTGCGTGTCGGGAGTTGCAATTGGAGTTGCATTTGCAAATCCTGCGGAAACCCAGACGAATCTTCCGATTTCAGAGCCTGCACCCTCGGTAACGGCACAGCAACAAGAAAAAGCGGTGGCAGCGCGTGCAAGCGAAGAGGTTGAAGTATTGGCAGTGTCCGACACTGCGCAAAATTTAAGTGTCGAAACAGAGTTGCAGGAGAGTTCTTTTACGAACTTGCATTATGGAATGGAAAGCTTTCTCGTTCCCGAGATACAAAACGTGCTGATGGACATGGGATACATGGAAGTTGACCGTACGAGTGATTACTTCAGTAGGACGACAAAACTTGCTGTTGAACGATTTCAGGCGATAAACGGGCTGGAAGTTACGGGATATATAGATGAAGAACTACTAAATTTGCTAACATCGCCCGACGCAAAACCCTTTGTGATGTCAATCGGGATTGAAGGGGATGATGTTGCGGATGTTCAGTCAAGACTCAGCGAGCTCGGCTTTTACAAGGGCGAACTGACAGGAATTTATGATGAGATGACTCAAGAGGCGGTGCTTAAGTTTCAAGAGTCGAACTCGATAGAAGCAACGGGAAATGCCGGATCTGATACAGTAGAGGCGCTTTATTCAAGTGACATAGAAGGTGCATACGAGGATATTGAAGGTGACGAAGAGCTGATTGCTCACCAAAATATTTTAGTAACACTAGGATATCTTGACGAAGTTTCGGGCGAGAATGATAGTGTAATGAAGCAAGCGGTAATGAAGTTTCAAAATAGACATGGCCTAATTGCAGATGGTACTCTGGGTTCTAAGACGATAGCAGTTTTGACTTCTGAGGAAGCACAGCCTTATCATATAGCTATGGGTGTTACAAGTGATGAAGTTAAAGAAGTTCAACAGAAACTTATTGAGCTTGGATATTTAGATACATCGGCCACTGGGTACTTCGGCGTTTCTACCGATGCGGCGGTGAGAGAGTTTCAAGAGGCGAACAATCTAGAGCCCGACGGAAAGGTTGGGGAGATGACACTTGCAGCACTCAATTCGTCAAGCGCAATTGAAAAAGAAGAAATAACGACAACTACACCGACACCTGAACGCGATGAGGTTGAGGCTGAAGACGAAGATGAGGCTGAAGACGAAGAACGACCCGAAGAAGAACCTGAGGAAGCACCTGAGCCTGAAGAGGACGAGGAAGAAGATAGCTCAAGTTCACCCAATATTTCCGGTGCAAACGTTGCATCATTGGTTGAGGTGGCAAAGTCAACACTCGGCGCGGACTATCAACTCGGAGCAAAAGGACCTAACAGTTTTGATTGTAGTGGGCATGTATACTGGTGTTTAAATCAAATCGGAATGAATGTACCCTACATGACCTCAACCGGCTGGAGGAATGCGAACTATCCTAAAATCGACGATATCGACGCCGTTCAAGCGGGTGATATAATTGTTTTTTCTCCTACGCATGTTGGAATAGCCATAAGTAGCACGCAAATGATAGATGCATCGACTTCTGAGGATCAGATAAGAGTTGGGAATTTGGAACATGACTATTGGCAGGAAAACTTTATCTGTGCATTTAGATTGTTTTAAGGTTACCTAGTCACTGTAGTATTTAAAGAAACAGAAGAATTTTTTTAAAAGCGTGCTTGGTTCTCTCTAGCACGCTTTAATACTATATAAATTAAGATAGCGTGTTAATCTACAATAATTTTGTTGTTTTTTTGAAATTAGCTATTGCTTTTTTTTGAAAATAGTGTATAATAAATAACTGTTGTGGGACTATAGCTCAGTTGGTTAGAGCGCTACGTTGACATCGTAGAGGTCATTGGTTCGAGCCCAACTAGTCCCACCAGCAACGTAACGTTGCATCCAAAGTCGTTTGATAATTATGTCCAACGGCTTTTGTTTTGCGCTCGTAACGGGAATATCTATTTTGTCAATGGTAAACAGCAACGTGACGTTGCATCCAAAGTCGTCCTACACTTCGGTGTGATACGATTTTTTTGCGATTTTGGGGCGTTTCAAAAAAATGCATTTTCGTAGATATTTTAATTACCGTTTTATAAGTTGATGATTTCGCACCGACGACCGTTGAAATTGACAACTGAAAAAAGGCTTTATAATGGGAAAAAGGGGCTATCTACCTTTATTAATTAAGTTTCACCTCTTTTTTATTGTGAAACAACAAGGTTCTGGGGTACCCGTTCGCAATCTTGATTGCG
>CAYJIQ010000043.1:839-10760 GCA_964370275.1 uncultured Christensenellaceae bacterium | reverse complement strand
TGTGCTTCGATTGCAGCGGACGAACCTGCGCCACCGCCACCGATAACGAGCACATCAACATCGTAATCCACCTTGCTAAGGTCGATATCCACGCCTAAAATACGGCTGTTAGAGTGAAGCAAATCGCTAAGTTCCGAGGGAGCTTTTTGCCCCTTGTTTTTTCCAACTTTAATTTCGTTAAATCCCGTCGTTCTATAATCGGGATGAAAACCTTGAAGAAGGGTTTCTTTTTCTTCTGCAGTCATACGTCTGGGTTCTGACTTCATTCTCTCCGCACGAGTCGCTTCTACTTTTTTTATCGATTCAAGCATATCTGCTGTAAACATATTCATACCCTCCTTATTTTTCGATCTCTCTGGTATTATAGAGTTCCTTCATCTCGGCGATGGGTTTTTGCATAATCTTCTCGATAAGTGCATCAAACTCACCCGACTCAACCTCACCTACGCGGTCTACAAGGTGTTTTGTTTCAGGAGCGATATATTTGCCCACGAGGCGTCTTGCCAGCAATCCCACATGCGGATGTGAAATTCCCGCAGGACAACGCGTTACACAGCAACCACAGCCAACGCAGTCAAACGATTCCTCTGCGCACCCCTCAAAGTCCGCTCTTTGTGCGAGAGCGATGTATTGCATAACGCTCAAATCCTGTGTACATGCCTTCGTACAAGCGTTACACCCTATACAACAGTAAATCTCGGGGTACAACTGCATCATTAACTGCTCTGTCGGTTTAATTTCGTTAATGTCGTAGGTCTTCTTGTCCGATGGAAAAAACGGAATAGTCGCTATATACATTCCATCTTCAACCTGTGTTTGACAGGCAAGACATGTCTTGATTTCGTTTTTTCCTTTTACTCTGTAAATTGTGGCGCACGCACCGCAAAATCCATGACGACATCCGCACCCTCTTTTAATTGTATATCCCACGTACTCTTGAGCGGTCATAATTGTGAGTTCAGCAGGCACGCTATATTTTTTACCAACCCTTTCTAAACTTATAAATTGCTTTCTTGCCTTGTGTTTCTCACCCATAAGGATGCCGTTTTTAATATTCTTCGGGGAGTTCATCCACTTCATCACAGCGGAACACAGGCCCGTCTTTGCAGACAAATTTAGCACCTATATTGCACCTGCCGCACTTTCCTACGCCACACTTCATTCTAAGTTCCAGCGTAGTATAGGCTTGTGATTTATTAAATCCCAGTTCTTCTAAGGATGCCAATACAAATTTAATCATTATCGGGGGGCCACATACAAGCGCCACCTTATCCGTAGAAAAATTAAGTTCTTTAAGATAGTTTGGCACAAATCCCACATGACCGTCCCAACCCTCTTCTTCTCTGTCGATAGTTAGGTGGACATTCACGCCTTTTGTGTTCATCCACACATCTTTTATCTCTTTTAACTGAACGAGGTCCTGTGCAGATCTTGCTCCGTATAAAATATCTACCGTTCCGTAGTTATCTCGCTTGTCCATTACATAGTTGATAACCGAACGAAGGGGTGCAAGTCCGATGCCTCCCGCAATAAACAATAAATTCTTTCCTTTTAGCTCTGTCTCTACCGGGAAGTTGTTCCCATATGGTCCGCGCACTGCAACTTGGTCTCCAACCTCCAGACCATGCAGATAGTCTGTTAACATTCCGCACTGTTTTATGCTGTATTCTTGATAATCCTTATTAGTAGGCGAAGAGGTTATGGAAAACATTCCTTCGCTGATTCCCGGCACGCAAATCATTGCACACTGTCCGGGGAGGTGTTCAAAAAGTTTGCCTCCTCCCGGTGCATTGATGCGAAATGTTTTAACATCGGGTGTCTCCCTGCGAATATCGGTAATCACGCCCACCATTGGTATTAACACATCGTGTGCAAATCTCGGGTGACATGTACATTCGTGACTCATGACTTGCTTCCTCCTTGCTGCTCAAAAGATTTTATAACTTTTACAATGTTTAGCGACGACGGACATTTTGCCACACATCGACCACAGCCCACGCAGGAATACATGCCCTCGTTGTTTGCAGGAAAGTAGACCAATTTATGCATGAATCTTTGGCGGAAACGTTGCAACTGCGAAGTTCTGTTATTTCCGTGCGCCATCATTGTAAAGTCTGAATACATACAAGAATCCCAACAGCGATATCTCTTAACTTCTTTTCCCGTGTTGTAGTCTTTTATGTCGTAGCACTGGCAAGTTGGGCAGATATAAGTACACGTTCCGCACGCAAGACAGGCTTTATACAGTTCTTCCCAGTTATTAGCGTTAAATTTTTCCTCGATAACTTCGCCGTTCCAACCTTCAAGCGAAATGTTGCTGTAGGGAAGCTTGTCAATAATCGAATTAATTTGAGCTTTTTTTGCTTCAACTTCCGCTTCTGTTGTCTGCTCAAGTAAAGTCTCCAAAGCTTTTGTAAGTTCTTCACCCTTGCTCGTGTTTGCTTTCCAATACAAATCTTCGCCGACAATCCACGTCGAAACATCTGCACCGGGCGACGCAGCATCTATGCCAAACGCTTTGCAAAAGCAAGTTTCTTCGGGTTCGTTACAAGCCAGCGACACTATAGTTGCGTGTTCTCTTCTAGAAGCGTAAAACGTGTCTATCGGGTCTGTTAAAAAAACTCTGTCCAGAACCTCTATCCCTTTTACATCGCAAGGCTTCATCCCAAATATTACAAAATCTTCATCGACAAGTTCTTCGGGGATGACTGTAATGTTCCTGCCTTCTTGCGTGCAAGTATAAAGATTTTCACTCTGTGGAAAAAACGCATCCTTTGCAGATTTTACCGTGTTTAAAGTTTCAAGATCTACTTCAAGCTCATCGTTCCAAGCCGCATAATTGGTTTGTCCGTGTACCTTTGCCGGCACATAAAGCTCCTGATTCTCACGGATTAGAGAAAACAAAGCAGACAAGTTATTTTTTGCTATTTTATACATACCTTATCTCCTCTCCCGAGCGGCGCCCGGCTCAACATCGTCAAACTCAAAGCTTACAAGCGGCCCTTTTTCCTCTGAGTCATTGCCCGCTTGGAATTCGCCGTAAAGTTCATTTATGTCCTTAATAAATTTGCGGTTAAACAGCTCAAGCGGGATACCCTCAGGACATACTCTTGCACATTCTCCGCAGTCCGTACACCGGCCGGCAACGTGATATGCGCGAATGATATGAAACATCTTCTCTTCAAACGAGTCCACATTTGCCTTTTGCGCACTGTCGAACTTGTTGCTGTCAAATACGCACTGCATACAGTTACACGCCGGACATACGTTTCTGCAAGCGTTGCAACGGATACATTTGCTAAGCTCCGACTTAAAATACGCAAATCTCTCTTCGGGTGACATTGCTTCGATTGTCGCAACCTTTTCAAACCTTGCGTTTGTGTCTGTGTCCGCCGATTCACCGATCGTTTCGTCAAAAATTTTGTGTTCTTTGCCTTTGCAAACCGAGCAGCGTTCAAGCATTGCAGATTCGTAACTGCAGGTTTTTTCTCCATATATAGTGTCCAGCGTTATTGTCTGCGCTCTATCAAAACCGCCGATTCCCTGCACACTGTTTATACCTTTTATTCCCTGTTTTCTTGTCTTGTCCATGTCGAGCTTTCCTTGGCATCCAACACCGATTATGTAGGCTTTTTGCCTGTCTACGCGGTGTTCTTTGATAAGTTGATTAAAGCTGTATGTATCACATGGCTTTAAAAAAACCAATGTTTTTCCTTCTTGTTTGGACGCTTCTATCATGTATTTGCTCAGGTTCGCACCGCAAAATCCGTCGTAGACAAACTCCGCCAATTGCGCTTCATTTTCAAAATAGGCGGGCTCTGGATTATAAGCCAAATCGCCCTTTTTCCATCCTAGGACACGTGTGACAGTGCCGTCGTTTAATAATTCTATAGCGCGCATTACTAATTCTTGCATCTTATGTCCCCCAATCTAATGTTTTCTCCAAGCTCGTAAATCGTCTGAACAAAGTCGTTCATGGTGGTGGAGAACTTAACACCTTCCGCCGCCGAAACCCATTCCACACGGTTTCGACCTTTTTCAATACCTAAGTAGTCAAGCATGGAGTAAAGCAGTGTCATTCTTCTTCTTGCATAATAATTTCCCGTCGAATAATGGCAATCGCCCGGGTGACATCCGCATATGATTACCCCGTCCGCACCCTTTTCAAATGCGCGAAGTATAAACATCGGGTTTACGCGGCAGGAGCAGGGAATGCGAATTATTTTTACATCTGCCGGATATCCAAGACGGCTGCTTCCCGCTAAATCCGCACCTGCATAGCTGCACCAGTTGCAACAAAACGCCACGATTTTCGGTTTAAATATATTTTTTTCATCTATCGACATATCGCGTCCACCTCCGCTAAAATCTGTCTGTTTGAGAATCCTTGCAAATCCATACATCCCGAAGGGCACGAGACCGTGCAAGCCCCACAACCTTGGCAAAGCGCATTATTTACTACTGCAACTCTTCTCACTTCTCTATGACCGTGGTCATTTATCTCTTTTTCTTCATATGAAATTGCTCCATACGGACAAACGTTTGTGCATACCGAACATCCGTTGCAGCGAAGCTCGTCTGATTTTGCCGTGCATGGATTTGTCTTTAGCTTATCTTTTGCAAGTAGTCCAATCGCCTTTACAGCCGCTGCACTGGCCTGAGATACCGTCTCGGGAATATCCTTTGGCCCCTGGCATACGCCCGACAAGAAGATGCCTGCCGTGGGAGATTCTACAGGACGCAGCTTAGCGTGTGCCTCCGTAAGAAAATTGTTTGTATCGATGCTTGCAGTTAGCATTGTCGCAATGCTTCGCACCGATTTTTCGGGTTCAATTGCAGTTGCGAGCACTACCAAGTCTGCATCTATCATAACTTGTTCGTTTTGGAGCAAGTCCACACCCTGAACCAATAGCTTGCCATTTGGCTGAGGGACTACCTTTCCGACTTGACCTTTGATGTAGTTAACATCATAAGTTTCAACCGCTCTTCTGTAAAACTCGTCAAAATTCTTTCCCGGAGTTCTTACATCGATATAAAACACATGGACGTTAATATCCGGATATTTATCTCGGATGAGCATCGCATGTTTTGCAGTATACATACAGCAAATTTTTGAACAATAGCTCTTGCCTCTTGTGTCCGCACAGCGCGAACCAACGCACTGAATGAACACTATGTCGTGCGGGTGTTTTCCGTCAGACATGCGCTCCAGATGTCCCTTTGTGGGTCCCGCCGCATTCATAATCCGCTCTAGCTCCAGAGACGTTACCACATCTTTACTCTGATTGTACGCATATTCATCGTATTTATCAAGGTTTATCGTGTCAAACCCCGTGGCAACAACAATAGCGCCGTATTTTTCCGTAATTATTTCATCTTGTTGCTCAAAGTTGACCGAACCCGCCTGGCAGACCTTTTGGCAAAGCCCGCATTTTCCCGTCTTAAATTTGATACATGCATTGGTGTCAATAACGGGTACATTGGGGATCGCCTGTGCAAAGGGTGTGGAGATTGCCGAACGGTTATCAAGCCCTTTATTAAATTCGCTGGGAGTTTTCTTTGATGGACATTTTTCTTGGCAAAGTCCACAACCTGTACAGCTTTTCATATCTACGTATCTGGCTTTTTTTCTTATGTCTACCGTAAAATCGCCAACAAACCCCGAAACCGCTTCGATTTCGCTGTATGTATATATAGTGATATTTTCATGAGCCGCCGCATCCACCATTTTGGGTGTTAAAATACAAGCCGAACAGTCAAGCGTAGGAAATGTCTTGTCTACTTGCGACATTCTACCGCCAATACTCGGTGTTTTTTCTACAATATCTACTTTATAACCTGCCTCTGCGATGTCAAGAGCAGATTGTATTCCCGCAATTCCGCCACCGATAATCAGGGCACGTTTTGTAACAGCACTTTCTCCCGCCTGTAAAGGCACGTTTAAACATACCTTGGCAATCGCAGCTCTTGCTAAAATCAGCGCCTTCTCTGTACCCTGCTCAATATCTTTGTGAATCCACGAACAGTGTTCACGAATATTGGCAATCTCCACCATATATGGGTTAATTCCCGCTTTTTCCGCTGCTTTTCTAAATGTCGATTCATGCATATGCGGTGAACATGCGCAAACTACAATGCCCGTTAGACCCTTTTGCTTTACAACGTCTAAAATCTTTGCTTGTCCTGCTTCTGAACACATATACTGGTATTCTTCAGCATGCACAACATTCTGTTCAAGCTTTACCGCTTCTGTAACTCTTACCACATCTACGGTCGAGGCAATATTAGTTCCGCAATGACAGACAAATACTCCTATTCTTTGCATCTACTCTACCTCCTATATCTTCTAAACGCACTCATTAGCAGTTGCTGTGGCACGTCTTCGTCTAATAGTTGCGGAATTTGTTCGGGCTTTAAATGATTTGATCCATTTTTTCTCACTACAATTTGTCTTGCAGCATCCACTAATTTCCCCGGTTTCACATCCCTTGGGCATCTCTCAATACATGCAAAACAAGAAAGACATTTCCACAAAGATTCGCAATTTGCCAACGTCTCTATATCTTCATTGACCACGTATGTCACGAATTGATGTGGCTTTATATCCATTTGTTTAAAAGCAGGACATGTCGCCGAACATTTTCCGCATTTCATGCACTTTTGCGGATTTGCTCCACTGATTTCTCTAACTAATTTTGCGTTATTATTACCATGACTCATCAGATTTCAATCTCCTCTTTTACTCCCAGAGCTTCTGCGAGAAGTTCAGTAATATAAGAAACACTAAGAGCTCTTTCACTCTTAGATTTTTTCAAATTATATAGACATAGTGGACATGCTGTAATCAATGTTTCTGCACCAAACCCCGTTGCTGACTCCACTATTTTGTCGCACATATCTACTGCCATCTCTTTTTCCTGCAAAGAAATATATCCACCGCAGCATTCATTTCTATAGGGATAAATCACAGGTGTCGCTCCGATGGCTTTAATAAAGTCTTCCATAATCGTCGGGTTCTCAGCGTCGTCAAACTTGAGAACTTCGCTTGGGCGAAGCAACAGGCATCCGTAGTAGGCGCCTATCTTTCTGCCTTTTAATGGGTTCACAACTTTCTTTTTTAATTCATCAAATCCAATACGATCTCTTAGCACTTCAAGAAAATGTAAAACCTGAGTCTGCCCTTCATACGCCTCTTCAAGCTCCATATAATTATTGGCACGAACGCGAGTATCTTCTACATTTTTCATATCGTCATTTACACGTTTTATCACATGATGACATGCAGAACATAGTGTCACTAAATCCTGTCCTTTTTCCTTTGCATCATTAAGAGCGCGAACTGAAGATAATTTTGAAGCGATTTCATCCGTTCCAAGCGGATACACTCCACCACAACATTGCCAATTTTTAATTTCTTCCAGTTCAAACCCAAGCGCTATTGCTGAAGCTCTCGCATAAACATCGAGTTCTTTTGCTTTTGATTTTAGCGTACATCCCGGGTAGTAACTATACTTCATATATGCCTCCAATCTTTTGTTCGGTTTGGCAGTCGATATTGAACCTAACTGCCAAACCGTTTACAACCGACATTTAGTCGAGTTCTTTTATAACTGCTTTTAGTGCATCGGCACTCTTGCGAAGTTTGTCTATCTCATCTCCCGTTAGTCTGACAGGCACCTTTCCTTCTATTCCATCCGGGCCTACGAGCGTTAACATGCTAAGGCACACATCATCCACTCCGTATTCTCCGTGCATCATAGTAGACACCGTAGAAATTGAGCCCTGCGAACCGGACAACATATTACATAGCTTTACAACCGATGCAGACACCGCGTAGTACGTCGCACCCTTATTTGCGATGATTTTTCCGCCCGATTTTTGCACGTACGCTAACATTTCTTCTTTGTCTATTGGCGCAATATCTTTTCCGGTTTCCACCATCATATCTCTGTAAGCGTCGATATTTGCGCTTCCGATATCCGCACATGACCATGGGATAAATGATGTGTCGCCATGCTCTCCGTATACGTATGCGTGAATGTTCTTTTGTGCAACGTTTAATTTTTCAGATAGTCCGTGGCGCAATCTTGCAGTATCGAGTATCGTTCCCGAACCAATGATTTGCTTTTCGGGTATGCCCGATATCTTTGTAAACACATAGGTCATGATATCTACCGGATTACTTACAATAATGTATTTAGCATCGGGTGCGTATTTTACTATTTGAGGAGTTATTTCTTTGAGAATTTGCACATTTGTTTTCGTAAGCTCAATACGGCTCTGCCCCGGCTTACGAGCTACGCCCGACGTTATTATGACGATATCTGAACCCTTGGCATCTTCATATTCCCCCGCTATAATTGAAATTGGGTCTCTAAAACATGTTCCTTGTGCGATGTCCAGCGCTTCGCCTTCCATTTTATGTTTATTGATGTCGAGTAATACGATTTCCGATGCGATGTCCGTGTTTGAGAGCGTATACGCAATTGTAGCACCCACGCTTCCGGCTCCAATAATAGTGATCTTTCTTCTCATAGTAATCTCCTTAACTTTCCCTTAATGTTTTGCGTATGTGAAAAATATATCAAAGACGCATGTGTAGAGTAACACATCGTGAAAAAATTATCAAGTGTTTTTTTTACAATTTATTATAAATATTTTACTTGTATTGAATAAAGTACGATGAAGCAGAATTATTTATTTTTTTGTAGATTTTTTTAGTTGTATTATGATATATTAAATTTATAATTTTAAAAATAACTACACGTGAATGTATGAGGTTGATATGATTGCAATTGACATAAAAAATTTATCTAAAAATTACAGCACAGTCGCTGCAGTAAAGAATTTAAGCTTAACCATACCTAAGGGTAAGATTGTGGGATTTGTTGGAAAAAACGGAGCCGGGAAAAGCACTACACTGCGTAGCATATTTGGAATGATCCATCAGACGAGTGGCAAAATAACCGTGCTCGGAATGGATAGCGCAAACGAATCAAAGGCGATAAAAAGCAAAGTCGCCTATGTCCCCGGCGAAACTTCGTTTTACGACAACATTACCTGCGAAAAATTGCTAAAATTCGCACTGGGATTTACTCAGACGCCAATGCAGGAAATTGAGCGCTTGGCGCACTACTACGAGCTTGATTTGAAAAAAAAGGTAAACGAACTTAGCCTTGGTAATCACAAAAAGGTTCTTTTGATACAGGGATTTTTAAAAGACGCCGAAATTTTGGTCTTTGACGAACCGACAAGCGGGCTTGACCCACTGATGCAAAACAAATTTTTTGAGCATCTTTTGCTTGAAAAGCAACAGGGTAAAACCATCTTCCTATCCAGCCACAATCTCGCGGAAATTGAAAAGTACTGCGATATGGTAGCGATTATCAAGGATGGAGAACTCGTTGATTTTTTTGATATGGCCGATGTCAAGATAAAACACAGCCAACAGGTAAGTTACACCACAGCGGATGGCAAAAGCGAGAGCTTTGAGCTTAAAGGCGATATCAATGAACTCATATCAGAGCTTTCCAAACTAAATCTTTCCCATCTTGAAATCAAAACGAAATCGGTTGAAGATGAATTCATCGGATACTATGGTGAGGGCTGAAATGAAAAACATCGAGTTTAAAAACATATTGAGATTGTGCAGGTTTAATTTGTATACTACCCGCAAAAAGATTGTCGGGTGGAGCTTTGTCGTGTTTGGAATAATGACTCTGTACATGGCGTTATTTTCTTCGATACAGGAGCTGGCGACGGCTAAGTTTGAAGCGATTCCACAGGAAATTTTGCAATTGATTGGCATGGAAGATATCTCAGATATGTCAAACTATACCACCTACTACGGCGCTATTTTTGGCATTGTTCTCGTAGCCGTTTCGATATTTTCAGCAACATTTTCAGCAGGGCTGATAGCCA
>CAYJIQ010000043.1:0-829 GCA_964370275.1 uncultured Christensenellaceae bacterium | reverse complement strand
CCAAGGAAGAAAAATCTAAATCCATTGAATTTCTAAACTCGCTTGCTGTGAGCAGAACCGAAATATATATTTCTAAATATCTGACATCCACGATAGCTGTGGGGATTGTTTTGACCCTGGCCGTTTTGTCTGCTATTATCTTTGGGTTTATCGGCGGGGGCGAGACATTCGACCTCATGGCTATAATCGCCTCTGCAAAAATATCCTGCTTTTCGGGTTTGTTTTTTGCAGGGATAGGATTTTTGGTTGCGGGCGCAAGGGTGAAGTCCGCCGGGATAGTTGGTGGTGTTGTCATGCTAAGTTACATGCTTGGCTATCTTGGGCAACTATTAGGGGATGCCGGAGAGTGGCTGCTCTACCTTTCTCCTTTTAACATGTTCAGTGTCGAAAATGCCATTGTTTTTAGCCAAACCACCGCCATCGTTCTCGCCGTATATTTTGTCGCTTATGTATTATGCCTTATATTCGGTTGCATAGGCTACAACAGGCGAGATTTAAACATCTGATTCAGGCAAAACCGCAGCTTGGTAAATTAAATTCGGTTTCAATTTCGCCAGTCTCGCTGCAAGAGGCTAGTTTTGCTATTATATCCATTGTTTTTGCGACGCTTTTAGTCAAATTTTGTGCGTTTTTATCGCTTTTACCATAAAGTATCAGGAGGAAAATTCATCTTATAATCACTGCACAGTCGGTATTTTAGAAAAAAAATCGAGATAACTTTCAGATTTGTCTTGACTTTTTTGGTGTGTGATGATACCATTGTAAAGCGGATTGTTGCGCCGTTAGCTAAGCTGGATATAGCGTTCGGCTACGAACCGAGAGGACGGGG
>CAYJIQ010000042.1:5899-10780 GCA_964370275.1 uncultured Christensenellaceae bacterium | reverse complement strand
AAAAGACGCTATTTCCATCCGCCGCAATTTTTAAAGCAATTGCCGCACCCGCTGCACCCGAGACTATACCGCATATGTCTCCGACAACGTCGTTGCACACACTCGCAACCATATTTGCACTTCGCAAAAGTTTTAATGCACGCCTTGCTTTTTTTACTTTCCTCGACGCCATTGAAACAAAGGGAGTTTTGTCGCACGTCGAAAACGCCACTCCGATGATATCAAACATAACGCCAATCGAAACAAGCAACAGCACAATAAGACTTGCCGGTATTATCGGCAAGTCATTTAAGAACATCTCGGCAAGCACACTTATGCCTGTCGTTATAATAAGGGTTGCTATAGATATTTTCAACACCCAAAATTTCACAGTATCCTGTTTTTTTCCCATTTCCTCTACTTTTCACTTTTAGCTATTTACTTTTAACTTTACAGTAAAAGTGGTGATGCACCGAGTAGACATTGCAGCTTAGGTCCGGTAGGTTTTCCCCATCTCCTCACCCTCCGTCGCCGAAAAGGGCGGTTACCCTTTGAGGGAGATATTGCACAGTCACCTAATGCAAGACCGGATTGCCGTTGAGGCTACACTCTAATCCCCGATGCACCTGAAATACAGTCTAGGGGCTTTCCCCTACAGCACAAGTTCCGGCTTCTATCCTCTTTTGCCATCCGATGTTTCATGGGGTACAAACGAGCACAGCTCCGATGCCTCGAAAACTATACTCTTCTCCAATCCTCATCGCCAACTCAAGGCAGGCTACACTGCACACAGCTGCGAACCGCAATGCAGGTTTAATCCCATTCGATCGCCGAAGCGACCTACAGGGTCTCCACGGAAGCTGGGTCGTGCACTCACATGCCATTGCGAGCCGCCCTTCTTCCTTAACTCCCAGCATCAGCCCCCGACTGGGCGTCAGCGGCCAACACCAGAAACTTCATCGATGTGCCATATGCGGATTTTTAGGCCCGCCTTCGAAACCGGCAGTACCGACTAGAATACTGCACCACCGTTTCATAATTATATCACACAAATCAAAAAAGTAAAGGGTAGCTCTAAAAAGTTTACTATTTCCCCACTATCCCTCTAAAATCTCCAAAATTTCTCTCATCGAAGTTTCAAATTCATCTTCGCTCGAGTTTTTAAAAATTAGCAAGTCGTCCTTGACATTCGGATCGTCAAGCGCAGCGGGCACAGAAAAATCACAAGAGCTTATATATTCGTCCCAATTTGCAAGCTTCCATGTGTCTCTTTGCGAATTGCGCGCAAACATGCGTTCCTTGCACACTTCAATGTCCGTGTCTACCCATATGACCACAATGCGTGCGTTTTTTTCCCCAACTCGTTCTTTAAGAGCGTTCATATACTCAATATTGCGAATTTCAGAGGTGAATGGCGCATTAATGAGCACGATGTCGTCGTATTCGAGCGCCTCTAATCCCAGCGCCAAAATTGTCTCATACTCAGCATCCCGTATGTGTTTGTTAAAAAAATCGCTACTCCTGTTTTGTTCCTCATTTGCAACCTTAAATATCACGTGAGAAAGCGGAATGAGCGTGTCTTTGTCAAGGTACACGACGTGATTAAGCCTTTGCGCCAATTTTTTTGACACATATGTCTTCCCGCTTGCAGGCGGCGAAGTTACTAAAATAAGCTTCTTTTCCATGCAACCTCCGAGGTGTTAATCTTGCGCAACTAAGAACGCCTCAAGCGCGTCAATCGCTTCCTTTTCGTCCTTCCCGTTTGCAATAATAAAAAATTCGTCTCCCTTTTTTAGCGACAGCGATAAAACGCCCATTATGCTCTTGGCATTTACCTTCATATTTTCACTTTCTATTAGAATCTGGCTTTCATACTTGTTTGCCTCCTGTACGAACAGTGCAGCAGCTCTCGCTTTTAATCCGTCTTCAATCTTTACCCCTAGCTGTCTGTTTAGCATATGTAAATACCTCCTATTTATTCAAGCGAACGTGCAATTTCGCTAAGTCTTCTGAGTCTTTTGTTTATCCCCGAACGCGTGCTTCCCATTATTTCGGCAAGCTCCGCAAGCGTTGCCTCGGGGTGTTCAATCCTCGCATTTGCCATCTGCGCAAGTGCCGGAGAAAGCGCTTTTAGCCCTAACTTATTTTCGATAATGCCGATGTCTCTTCTCTGTCTCGTAGCCGCAGTTACTGTCTTGTCGATGTTTGCCGTCATACAGTTGTTTTCTCTGTTTATCTTGTTTCTGACTTCCTTTATAACGAGCGAACTTTCAAATTCGAGCATACCCGAATGTGCTCCCATCGCCGCAAGCATAGATGCAACGCCCTCGCCTTCCTTGACGTATACGACAAACGCATCCCTTCTTCCCGTATATTTGGCGGGAATTGCCAAGCTTTTCATAACCGAACTTATAACCTCGCAGGCATTGGCACTCGCCACAACTATTTCCATGTGGTTTCCCTTTGAGGGGTCGGCGATGCTTCCCCCCGCTAGGAACGCTCCTCGCAAAAAACTTCCCTTGCAACAGTCACTTTTTGTTATATCTTTGATAATTTGCGGGTTTAGCGGTAGACAACCGGTTCTTTCGCTCAGCTCAAAGACATCTCCCATAATCCTTGCCACATATACATCCCTGACCTGTCCGCTCTTTGAGAGCATCTGGACTTCATTATTTAGTTTGTTTGCCACAATGCATACACGCTCGGCGACTCGCTTACTTTCGCTGGTCACCGCTACCCACATTTCACTTCCCGATTTTTCAAAAACTCCGCCAACGCAGAGAACTCCGCAAAGTTCCGCCAGGTAGCAATGTTCCTTTTTAACGTGTACACCGGCAAGTTCATCTTTAACAAGTGCCGAAAAACTCACGCTAAAACCTCCAAGGCTCCGCCTCAATCCGCCCGTATACAGAGCTTTTTTCAAGGGCAATGTCGCGATGTTCTATGTTTACATTAAGCCCCTCATCGCACAACCTTGCATATAATTCCTCGCCGATAGCCACGCTCCTGTGCATTCCGCCCGTGCAACCCACGGCAATTACAAGCTGTTTTTTGTTCTGTTCGACATAAGACGGGACAACGTTATTTACAAGCTCCGTAATAGTTGCTAAAAAATACTGCAAAACTTCGTGAGAAAGAACGTATTCACGCACATCCTCATTTAGCCCGGTGCTCTTGCGCAACGCCTCTATATAAAATGGATTTTTGACAAATCGAACGTCAAACACGAGGTCTGCGTCTATGGGAATTCCTCGCTTATACCCAAATGTCAGCACCGAAATCCTAAGTCTTGTATCCACTTCTCCCTTGTATCTCTCTTCAATAACTTCCCTAAGTTTTTTGTTGTTAAATACCGAGGTGTCCAGAACTAAATTAGACATTTCCTTGATCCGCTGTAGCCTTGCCCGTTCCTCAATTATTCCCGAAAGCACCTTTCCGCTGCGCGAAAGTGGATGGTTTCTGTTTGTCTGCTTAAAGCGAGATATAAGCGTTTCGTCCGATGCATCAAGGAATATTACTTCCAAATTTATCGGCATAAGTTTAAGCTTCTCCACCGCATCGTATATGTCATCAAACATATCGCCCATGCGCACATCCACCACCACCGCAACGTTTGCAAGAGTCGTCTTGTAGTTAAGGCAATGTTGTGCAAATGCCGGAATAAATGTCGGCGGAAGGTTGTCTACGCAGAAAAATTCTAAATCCTCTAGGTATTTTAGTGCGCTTGATCTTCCCGCGCCCGAAAGCCCCGTTATTATCGTGAATTGCATTCCCTCACATCCTCTCTAAATTATATACCCTTGACACAACATCCGCAGCAACCACTAAATCAAGTGCATTGTCTGTCACTCCCACATTCAGCGGGTGGTGTGCATCGCTTGACAGAACCAAAATAACTCCCGTCTTTGCAACTTTCTCAAGAACCTTTGGCTCAAGCTCCCTGTGTTTATTGTTTATCTCAAACATAGTGCCAAACTCACTGCAAGCCTTTGCGACCTCTATGTAATCAACCGCCATACCGTAGCCCGGATGCGTGACGATAAAAGGTCTGTGCTTTTCAATGCATTTAACAAAACAGTCTGTATTTTTAACCTTGTTCCATCGCTTTGTAAGATAAAAGAACAGCGGATTTTTTGTCCGTATGCACTCATGAGCGCCAAACAGCAAAAAATCAAATTTATCCTCAGACTCGCTCAGCCTGTCCCAATCTCCGTCCATGCTTGAAACATTCATCTCAAGCGACGCCTTTACCTCTATTAGCCCTTCATAATCCCGCTTTGCATCTTCAATATCGCTTAAATATTGTTTTAAATGCCTCACTCCGTAAATTAAATGTCCCGGCCCGTGGTCACTTATTGCTACGCAACCAAGCTCCTTTTTAAGCGCCTGTTCTACGTTGTCTCTGACGCTTCCTTTTCCGTGGCTATGCGTCGTGTGTGTATGATAGTCGGCCGTTAGCCTGTAGAGTGTCTCCATTAAAAATCCCCTAAAAGGCGCACTTCTCTTTCGAGCTTTACGCCGTGCATTTCGTATACCTTTTTTTGAACATGGCAGATGAGCGCGTATATGTCTGTGCTCGTTGCATTTCCTGTGTTAATAATAAATCCCGCATGTTTTTGGCTAACCTGTGCTCCACCAATGCTATACCCTTTAAGCTCAGCCTGTTGTATGAGCGCACCTGCATAGTATCCTGTCGGTCGCTTAAATGTGCTTCCCGCACTTGCATATTCGAGCGGCTGAGATGCACGCCTTTTTGCCGAATATTCCCTTGCTTTTTTCTTTGAAGCCAAGGTATCGCCGAACTCAAGCTTAAATTCAACTCCCAAAATTATCATTTCAGAATCCGAAAATGTACTGTGCCTGTATGAAAACTCAAGCTCGTCCCTTTTCAAGGTTACAATT